>JBKJSJ010000367.1:0-2816 GCA_046595965.1 Ferruginibacter sp. | reverse complement strand
AAGCCGCCACAACCACAAATGATTTATATCTTCAAAATCAACCCATAATAAAATGACAAAAAAACTAACAGCTCTATTATTTATCACAATGATAAATGTATTTTCTTTTACTCTTTTTGCACAAAAGAAGTTTGAATTAGCGGATATGGCAAAGCTGGTATCTGTCTCCGATCCGCAACTATCGCCTGATGGAAAAAGCATAGTAGTTGTCGTATCCAGGCCAGATTATGTTCAAAATAGATTTAATACAGAACTGGTATTGGTGGATGTGGCTACTGCAAAAAAAAGAACACTCACACAGGAACGGTTTTCAGTATCCAGTGCCCGCTGGTCGGCCAATGGAGAACAACTGGCTTTTTTATCTAAAACAGGGCAAGGCAAAGAGGCGGCCATGCAAATATTTTTACTCTCCATGTTTGGTGGCGAGGCTAAACAAATAACCAAAGCACCCAGGGGTGTACAACATTTTTCCTGGAGCCCAAATTCTATTCACATTGCTTTTGCTGCATCTGATGAACCAAAAAATAAAAAAGAAATTGAAAAAGGTTTTACTGATTTTGAAATTACCAATAACGATATGTTCATTGCCAGCCAGCCATTGCCTGCTCATATATGGTTAGTAAATACGGTTACCGGCACACAAAAAAAATTAACGGATGGCAACTGGACTTTGCCATTGGTAATTCCGCCTAGTGCGCCTTCATCACCACTGTCATGGTCGGCAGATGGGCAAAATATATTGTTTGTAAAAGTTGCATCGCCGTATTCGGGTGATGGACAAACAAGAAGCATCCACTCCTACTCGCTGGCAGATTCAACCATAAAAAAAATAACTACCCGAAGCAGGCTGGAATCGTATCCTGCTTTTTCTGCAGACGGAAGTAAAATAGCCTATTGGTATAAAAATGCAGGTACAAACGAAAGTATTAACGAAGTATGGGTTACCAATGCCACAGGTGGTGATGGCAAATCTGTATCCGCTGCATTAAACAGAGATTTGTATCTCTCTGCCTGGCTGCCCGATAATAAATCTTTATTGGTAGGCGGGCATGATGATAATAAAACTTCTTTATGGACGCTTACATTAGATGGTAAAGCCACCCCGATAAACCTGGGTGCTATCTGTCCTTCCTGGTCATTTTGGGTTGATCTTTCTGTAAATAAAAATGGCGGTATTGCATTCACAGGTTCTGAACCTGCCAAGCCGGTGGAGTTGTACTATATGTCATCGCCAACAGCAAAGCCTATACAACTTACAGACTTTAATAAAGAAATCAGCATGATGAGTTTAGGCAAAACAGAAACAATCAGGTGGGAGAATGATGTCTGGAAGCATTGTGGCATTGTAACCTATCCGGCCAATTATGAAAAAGGCAGGAAATATCCGCTGGTGCTGGTTATACATGGAGGCCCCGCTTCAACATCGGTAGAAATGTTTTCCAGGTTTGCGCAATTGCTGGCCAACGAAGGTTATTTCGTATTTGAACCAAATTACAGAGGCAGTGATAATGCAGGAAAAGAATATAAATTATCTATTGTGGAAGATGCCGGTGCAGGCCCGGGAAGGGATGTGATGGCCGGATTGGAAAAACTAAAATCTACCGGCATGATAGATACGGATAGAATTGGCGTGAGCGGATGGTCGTACGGTGGATATATGACGGTTTGGTTAGCCGGTCATTATGCTGGTTGGAAAGCCGCTGTAGCCGGTGCTGCTGTTATCGATTGGGTTGACCAATATAATTTAAGCGATGGCAATGTTGCCCGTGCATCAGCCATTGGAGGCTCGCCGTGGGTGGGAGATAACATGAAAAAATACATTGATCAATCGCCAATTACGCAGGCTAAAAATATTAAAGCGCCTACTTTAATATTGGCCAATACAGCCGATCCAAGGGTACCTGTTACACAATCGTATAAGTTATATCATACTTTAACAGACAATGGTACCGTGGCAAAATTTGTAGGATGGCCCATACCGGCACATAATGCCAGCGACCCCGTAACACAAATGGAAAGAGACAGGCTATGGATATCCTGGATGAACACTTACTTAAAGTAAGAAAAGCCTTCATCAACATATAAGGCTTAAAGGAAGTGAAGCGGTGAGGAACGTCAATTTAAGTTTATGTTGCCTGAAGCCAGGTTTACGGTAAATGATGAGTTGTATGTCACCCTAAAAGCATCCTACTCACATTCAATTTTACATGACTTTGCTGACCCGACCCCACACTATTTTTAGCACATTTGCAAGGCACACAAAACCCCGACACAAAGCCAACCTTGCAAAAGAGCCAAAAATGCCAACAGCAATCATAGTTTGAAGTGACATTTCTCATACTTTGTAAAAGAATAAAGGCGGTATTTTAAACAACTCTATAAGGTTCGTTTGTATGAAAAAAAATACTGGTCCCGACCGATTTTTCCGCTAATTCAAAAAGTGGGATCCGATTTGCGATTCATTGGGCTTCTTAGCAAAAAATTGAATTAGTATTTGTGCATGTACTTTATATTTTGAGGGCTACACGTTGGTCGGATGCTTATTTTGAAAAATCTGCAGAGCAGGAAAAAAAATTATGCAGCACAAAGTTTGAAAAATTTATTGCAGAAATATACAAGCAAATGAATGTGAAACCGGGTAAAGATTCCTGTATAATTGTTCAGGGTATCAGTACTGATATTTCTATTCTTGATTATTGCAGTAGAACCCCCGGTATTAAATATATCTGCATCAGCACAAGAGGAGCCGGAAAGCTTAAAAAGATATTTGGCACCAATACCGGCAATCTCATTACAAAATCAGCAATACCAGTGCT
>JBKJSJ010000061.1:0-15432 GCA_046595965.1 Ferruginibacter sp. | reverse complement strand
TTCCATCTCTACCTGGTATTGTTGTGCAATAGCCCTGGCTTCTTCCGCAAAATTTTCTTTTTGCCCGGCATAAATGATGGCACGGCTGGCATTTACCAAAAGGCCGCAGTCTTTATTCATGGCATGCTGGCTCAATTCCTGCAGGCTGCCACCCTGGAAACCTACACCCGGCACCAGCAAAAAATGATCGGGAATAATGTTACGGATATTTTCAAATTCTGTTGCCTGTGTGGCACCAATAACAAACATCAGGTTATTGGCCGTACCCCATTTGCAAACAGTGCTTAAAACTTTTTCATACAAAAAATCACTTCTTAAATGATTTTCCGTTCCGCCCAGGTTTGTATCTTCACGAACCAGTTGCCGCATTTCAAAATCGGCAGCACCTTTATTACTGGTAAGCCCCAAAACAATGGCCCATTTATTTTCATATTCTAAAAAGGGGCGAATACTGTCTTCTCCCATATAAGGTGCCACAGTTATAGCATCAAATTTTAAAGTTTCAAAAAATGCTTTGGCGTACTGAGAAGAGGTGTTGCCAATATCGCCCCGCTTTGCATCTGCAATTTTAAAATGAGTAGATGGAATATAATCCACCGTTTCTTCCATAGCATCCCAGCCTTTGCTTCCCATAGCTTCGTAAAATGCTGTGTTTATTTTATAGCTCACACATAAATCTTTGGTAGCATCTATAATGGCTTTATTAAATACAACAACAGCATTGGGCAGGCTTTGCAGATGTTTCGGAATTTTTGAAAGATCGGTATCTAAACCTACGCATAGGTAAGATTTTTGTTTGTGAATTTGCTCAATGAGTAGTTGCCTTGTCATTATAATTAAAGTTCGGTTTTATCAATGCCCGCTTGTTTGAGAATTGAAAGAAATGTTCCTTTCTTTACTTCTCTGCTGCCATGCACCGGTACAATAACGGTTAAGTTAGTAGCCGCATTATAAAAAATTTTATGAGAACCTTTGGAGCGTTTAAAAATAAATCCATTTTTTTCCAAAAGCTTAATTAAATACTGCGGAGATTGGTTCATGCAGTTTGAAGATTAAGAGAGTATTCTAGCGTTTTGCTATTATCAGGAATGGCTTCACCTCTCGATTGCAGTTCTTCAACATATAATTCAACAGCTTCTTTAGCCATTGCAAGTGCCTCTTCAATAGTATCCCCTTGCGTAATGCAACCTGGCAGTGCAGGGACTGTTACCTGGTAGCCGCCTTCTTCTTCTATATTCAATAATACTTTATAATTGTATTGCATAGTTTTAAATTTCATCACAAAAATAAATAATATATCTGCAACCAAGCTATTCTTTCTTTATAAGCTTTTCCATTTCTCTGGCAATAGCAGTAGAATATGCCTCGCCTCTTTTTTGTAGTTGTGCTATAATATTTTGACGGTCTTCTTCATTTTTATTCTGGCTCAGTTTAAAAACATTGTGCACAGCAGTTACTGCTATCTTAAAACCTACAATTGCTTTTAGCATAGCTGCCACATAATCTTTTGGTATGTTATCAAATGATGCAGGGCTGCTGCTACCAATATGTTTATCGGTCAATTGTTTAATGGCTTCAACTGTACCGGCTTCATCTGTAAAGGATATTTTTCCCTTTGCATGCACGGCCATATAATTTACCGTGCTGGCCTCTGCAGGGTTTGTGTACCAGCCTGCATCAATGTATGCATGCGGGCTGCTAAAAATTACCAGCACGTTTTCATTTTTTTCAAAAGCCAGGTGATGATCTGTTTTGCGCATGAGGTGGCCTGTAAAAAAAAGCTGCTCTCCTTCTTCAATTATTTCCAGTGGCAGATGAGAAGCCACAGGATATTCATTTCCGGCACCAGTTACCACAGCAAAAGAATGCTCCTTTATAAAAGCAATTATTTTTTGCTTATCCTGTTCTGTATAGTGCGTCATCTTATACATCTAATAATTTTTTTAAAGTTTGTGCAAACAAAAATACTTCTTCAAAGCTATTGTATAAAGGCACGGGTGCCACTCTTATTACATTTGGTTCTCTCCAGTCTGCAAAAATACCATTGGGTAATAACTGGTCAAATATTGCTTTAGCATTTTCATTTACCGAAAGCGATACCTGGCAGCCATGCTCTTCCGGATGCTGTGGAGTAATGATGATAAATTTTTGTAGAGGGGTATTAATTTCGTTTAAAACAAACAGGAGATAAGCACTGAGCAGTTTACTTTTTTCTACCAGGTTTGTAAAGCCTGCATTATTAAAAATTTTTAAAGCTGCATAATGAGCCGCCAGCAGCATAAGGGGCGGGGTGCTCATTTGCCATGCTTCTGCAGAAGGAAACGGCGTAAATTTTTCCTCCATTTTAAACCGGTTGCCTGCATCATTGCCCCACCAGCCTTCCAGTCTTTGCTGGTTATTATTTGCTGCATGTTTTTCATTTATAAATGCACCGGCAATAGCACCAGGCCCGCTGTTTAAATATTTATAATTACACCAGCAGGCAAAATCTACTTCCCAGTCTTTGAGTGAAAGTGCAATGTTTCCCGCAGCATGTGCCAGGTCAAACCCTGCATACGCACCTGCTTTGTGGGCTGCTGCCGTTATTGCCTGCATATTAAACACCTGGCCTGTATAATAATTTACCCCGCTAAATAAAACCAGGGCTGTTTCATTGCCATGCTCTTCTATAGCTGCTAAAATATCTTCCGGTCTTAGTATTTCTTCTCCTGCCCTTGGGCTTACTTCTATTAAACAATCTGCTGATTTTAAACCATGTAATTTAATTTGAGATTGCATGGCATATTGGTCTGATGGGAAGGCTCTGGCTTCGCAAATAATTTTAAATCGGGCAGCAGTAGGTTGATAAAAAGAAATCATCAGCAGGTGCAAATTCACTGTAAGGTGATTCATGACTACCAGTTCATTTTCTTTTGCTCCAAATATTTTGGATAAAGCGGGGAGTAATTTTTTGTGATAATCAAGCCAGGGATTATCGCCTAAAAAAAATGCTTCCACACCAAAGTTTGCCCAGTTTTCCATTATGGTTAGCACTTCATCCTGTGTGGTTTTTGGTTGCAGGCCCAGGGAATTTCCTAAAAAATAAATGGCTTCTTTGCCATTTAATTGTGGTATATAAAACTGGTTGCGGTAATCTTTTAAATGGTCTTTACTATCCAATTCTTTTGCATAAGGCAAAGTATTTTGATGGGGCATGTGCAGGGTTCGTTTATTTATTCATTTAATTTAAAATATGAGTAAAATTAAGAGAATGGTTTGTAAAGCAGTTAAGCATTTTAATAAGTGTTATGCATTGGAGTAAATAAATTCTTGATTGTTGTAAGTATCTGCCTTCATTAAACGAAAGCTGTTAAATATTTGTTAGCGAACAATAAAGGGCACTCTTTATGCTTTATGGGGTTACTCATTCCTCACTTATAAATTAAAAAGTACCGCACAACTCTACATTAAATATTTTATTTCTTTAGTTTTAAAACATATTTAATGCGTGCAAAAAAAATAGCTCCTGCTTTTTTATCCTTTTTTTTAATCTGTATTTTTTCAAAAAGTTTTGCCCAGTTTGCTGCCGCAAAATATGAGCTGGGTATTAGTGCAGGTGCTTATGTGTACCAGGGAGATCTTTCTCCCCGTAGATGGGGATCTTTAAAAACCATTAAACCGGGCATAGGTATTTCTTTTGCACGAATTATTTCTCCCTCCTTTTCATTAGGTGCATTATTTAATATTTTTTCTCTTAAAGGAGATGAAACAAAATACAGCAACCCTGAGTTTAGGAAATTCCGTGCATTTAAGTTTAAAAGTAAAATGAAAGAACTGAGCCTGCAGGCTAAATGGAATGTATTAGGTTCGGGTGCTTATGAAACTAAGTTTGAGCCATATCTTTTTGCCGGCGCAGGCCTGGCATTTGTAAATACTACCATTAATTACAGTGCATTTAATGCCAGCTATTTTGGTGAGGCCAGCGAAATTGCAGCGGGATTAATAACAGATGCTGCTAAGCCAGCCAGAAAAATTATCCCTGTAGTGCCGGCCGGAGTGGGGCTGCGGTATAATCTTTCTTCATCGCTTGCTTTAAATTTAGAAAGTACTTACAGGTTTACCGGTTCCGATTATATTGATGGATTTAGCGTGGCGGCAAACCCCGCAAAAAATGATCATTACTTTAGCCAAACCATCGGCATATCAAAAAAGTTAGGAAGAAAAAATAAAACCGGCTGCCCGGTTATGGTATATTAATTAAAGAGGTTTGGGTAATCACTGATGATACCATCTACGCCCATTTTTTTTAATTTTTCTATCATTGGTTTATCATTTACCGTCCAGGGAATTACTTTAATATTTTGCTGCTTACATTTTTTTACCAGCTCTTCATTTACTAAAATAAAAGCAGGGCTGTAAATAGTTGGTGTAAATCCTAATGCTGTAATTTGTTCCGCTAATGTTCGCTTATCATGATCTTCAATAAGCATAGCCGATTGTATTGCAGGGTAATGCTGATGTAAATACTGCAATGTTCTAAAATCAAAAGATTGTATGATCACATACCGTTCCATTTCTTTTTCCTTTATCACTTTCATCAGCAGTTCCACAAATTCTGCCGGTGCCGGATGAAATAAATTATCCGTAGCTGGCATTGATTTGGTTTCGATATTAAAAAAAGGAAAAGGCCTTTTAGCCGTATTCATATATTTTTTTACTGAATCAAATACATCAGCCAAACGGGGTTTATGTAGGGCTATTTTTTGTTGTTGAGGAAAACGTGGGTGAGGTTTTAGACCTACATCAAATTGCTGCGTTTCTTCAAAGGTCATTGTATAAATATTGTAATGCTTTTCTTCTTTCTCATTTATAAAACTGCCATCGGCCTTAGTCGTTATTTCATGATTAAAAAATGGTTCATGCGACAATATCACTTCTTTTTCTTTTGTAATTACTGCATCCATTTCTAAAGTAACCACACCTATGCCCAATGCATTTATCATTGCTGGGATGGTATTCTCCGGCATAAGGCCACGGCAGCCACGGTGGCCCTGTGTATCAAAAACCCCGGAAACTTCTGACGGGGGCTTCTGAAGTGTGTTATTATTATTCATTTTTTTGGTTGATGTACATGCCATTAAAATTACTAATGTGGAAGCTGATATTGCAGAAATAATTTTCATTAAGCTAATTTAGCCAATGTGATTCGTAAATAATTGAAACCATTTATTAATTCAATGCAAAGAATGATCCGATAAGCACATTAACAAATAACAGGGACTATAATAATTCCCAATGGTATTCCTTAAAAGTGAGTGAGCCCGGGTTTGGGCGCTATCGCTCCTTGTAGGGGCAGGCACAACAACGATGCTATCAAAAACAAATATCAGTCTAAAAAAATCCCGGCCACTAGCCGGGAAGATTCATAATATTAAAAAAGAGCCATGCATTAAAAAGCTGCCTAGTTCCCATTTGAGGGTGCGGAGGGGGTTGTAATTATTCCAATATCTCTTGTATTTTAGTAGCAGGCATATTTGCATTTCTCATTGCAATACTTCTAACGGCATTGCCTGCAAATTCTTCAAATGCTTTTTTTGTAATGGCATCATCACCTACCATAGCAGGTATGCCTATATCGCCCCCTTCCCGTATGCTTTGCACAATGGGTATTTGCCCAAGCAATGAAATGTCAAATTCATCTGCAAGATTTTTGCCACCATCTTTGCCAAAAATATAATATTTATTATCTGGTAATTCTGCCGGGGTAAAATAACTCATATTTTCTACCAGGCCAATTACGGGCACTTTTAGCTGTGCCTGGCTAAACATGGCCACCCCTTTTCGTGCATCTGCAATGGCTACCGTTTGTGGTGTTGTTACAACAATAACACCCGTTACAGGTACTGTTTGCACAATGGTTAAATGAATGTCGCCGGTACCCGGTGGCATATCAAGCACCAGGTAATCCAACTCGCCCCAATCTACCTCTGTTACAAACTGGCGAATGGCACTGCTCACCATGGGGCCACGCCAAACTACTGCCTGCTTTTCGTCTATGAGTAAACCAATGCTCATTACTTTAATACCAAATTTTTCTATGGGCACAATCCATGCTTTCCCACCCTCGTCTTTCATAAGCGGTCTTTCTCCACGTATGCCAAACATAATGTGCTGGCTGGGTCCGTAAATATCTGCATCCATTAAACCTACTTTAGCTCCGCCTGCAGCCAGTGCCAGGGCAAGGTTTGCACTCACGGTGCTTTTACCCACGCCACCCTTACCACTCACTACAGCAATAATATTTTTTACACCGCTCAAAACTGTTTTTGCATCCTGGCGGTTGCTGCTGGTGTTGCTGGTAAAGTTTACGGTTACATCAGCGTCTTTGTTTACCAATATTTTTATGGCATTTACCGATGCATTTTTCATCAGTTCCTTCATGGGGCATGCAGGCGTGGTCAATACAATAGTAAATGAAACTTTATTATCATTTATTAAAATATCTTTTACCATGTTCAGTGTCACCAGGTCTTTTCCCAAATCGGGTTCCTGCACATTGCTCAGTGCTTTTAAAATATCTTGTTCTGTCATGGTTCAATTATTTGTTAAAAAAAAATTCTTGCCGCAAAATTAACCCTTGAAGGCATTACTTTGTTTATTAGATACGAAATGTTGTTATTTTTGAAATCGGAATTTTATCTTTATTCATCTTCGTTGGTCATTGCAAATCCCGGATAAGGCTTGTGTGCTGCTTCGGGATTCACTTTTACTTTTATAGCTAAGAGCAAAACATTAAAAACATTACATAACACTATAGAGAGTGTGCGGCATGAAAAAAAATTTACTTTACTCTTTTATTCTCCTTTTCTTTATACCATCTGTAGCCCAGGCACAGTTCGAAAACTTTAAAGATTCGGTAGTACAATTATATGGTGTGGTAATGACGGCAGACAGCCTGAAAGGTCTGCCTGCAGTGAGTATCGTAATAAAGGGACAAAACCGGGGAACTATCAGCAACGACCGGGGCGTTTTTAGCATTGTTGTTTTAAAGGGAGATAAAATTGAATTTACCAGTATCGGCTATAAACCTCAATTGGTATCCATTCCACAGAACCTTGAGGGCAATCAGCATAGCATCATACAATTAATGGTGGCCGATACTATTTATCTTCCTGCCACCATCATTAAACCCAGGCCCAGCCGCCAGCAGTTTGAACGTGACTTTGTAAATACCAAAGTGGCGGATGATGATATTACCATAGCCCGCACCAATACCAACTCTGCTACCCGGCGGGTATTAATGGCTACATTACCCACAGATGGCCGGGAAGCCAGCAATCAATACCTGCGGCAGAGTGCCCAAAAATTATATTACTCCGGCCAGGCAGCACCCCAAAATATTTTTAACCCCTTTGCATGGAACGAATTTATTAAAGCATGGAAACGGGGTGACTACCGCAAAAAAAATTAATACTCCCTAGAAAAATTTCTATTCCTTTTTTTATTTAGCAACCGTATTGTTTATTTGTTTTCTTTGTAAAAAAAAAGAAAAGTGGATACTCGTATAATGCAACACAACAAAAGCATGGATTATATGGAACGTATTTTCCTGGTTGGTTTTATGGGTACCGGAAAAACGCATTGGGGAAAAATATGGGCTGATAAAATAAATTTTACTTTTATTGATCTGGATGAAGTGATTGAGCAAGAGGAGCATCTCAGCATTGCACAAATATTTGAAAAAAAGGGTGAAGATTATTTCAGGCAAAAGGAAGCTGCAGCACTTCGGTTGATGAAGCTGCAGAAAAATGCGATCATTGCATGTGGTGGAGGCACTCCCTGTTTTTTTGAGAATATGCAATGGATGAATGAAAACGGTATTACGGTTTTACTGGAGGCGGATGCTGCTTATATTTTAAAAAATATTGGACGCCAGCAGGGGCAACGGCCTCTTATAAAAGGGATGAATATAACGGAACAGCTTTTGTTTATTGAAAAAAAATTAAAAGACCGGGAGTTGTTTTACAGCGAGGCAAGCATTCAGATAGATGCAGAGGCTGCAGAGGAAAATACTATTGATTATATAAAAATAAAAATTAACCATGCATAAAGGGTTTTTAAAAACAGGTTTTTTGCTGGCTGCATTATCTGTGGCTATGGGTGCTTTTGCAGCGCATGGGCTAAAGGAATATTTTAACCAAAATGCCATTAATATTTTTGATACTGCCGTTCGCTATCAGTTTTACCATGTGTTTGCATTGCTCCTTACTGCTATGCTTTACAGGGATTTTAAATATAAATCTATACTTATTGCCGGATGGCTTTTTATTACCGGTATTATTCTTTTTAGCGGATCATTGTACCTGTTGGCTATTATACAGGGAATGGTGCTGCCGGGTTACAAATGGGTGGGTGCCATTACTCCCTTTGGTGGTGTTGCATTTATTGCCGGTTGGATTTTTTTGTTTGCAGCAATGTTTAATACCAAACTGAATTTCAATATAGGAAAATGAGCGTAGGCTGAAATTCATGGTAAGCCTTTGTGCGGGTGGGCTTTGGTAAATACCGGTGGGATTAACTATAAAATGCAATCGGTATAAAAAAATTAATCAGCGGGTTTTGCGATAAAGTTTTACGAGTGTTCCATTATTATTTTCTATAGAGAATTCTATTTTCACATCTTTCATTCTTTTTTTCATATTACTTAATCCGTTGCTAAACTGGCGGATATTTTTAAAGTCTATTCCTTTACCATTGTCGTGGATAGAAAGGGAAATTCCCTCTTTCTCTTTCTGTAATATAATTTTAACTTCGCTGGCAGCAGCATGTTTGATTACATTGTGAAGAGCTTCTTTTATAACCAGGAAAACATTGCGTCTTATAATGCCATTTACTACCATTTCAGGTAAATTTTCCGGAATTATTATTAAAGGCTTTATGCCGGTATTTTCAAGATAATCTATAGTATAACTGCGAATATAAGATACCATATTCCCGAGGGTATCATTGTGGCTACTCATACTCCAGATGATGGCATTCATTTTATTAATAAGCTCATCGGAAGAAGAAGAAATCTTTTCTATTTCCGGCAGAATATTTTCACCTGCCTTGCTTTTTGCCAGTTCGCTATAGAGGCGTATTGCCGTCATGCCAGCACCAAGATCATCGTGCATGTCTTCACTGATGCGGTTTCTTTCTTCCTGCTGAGCTTTATAAATAGACAGTTGATTTTCAAATGATTGTTTTTCTACTTCCAGCTTCATAGCTTCCTGCTCCCGTATCTTTCCGGTAAGTTCCCGCCTGTTTTTATAAAACAATCCCAGTAGGAAAAATATGATGGAACATATAACGCCTAATTCAAAATAAAAGAAAGCAGAAGTGAAAATAGAATCATTAGTTACATTTAATAAGCCAAGCGTGAGAGAAATAATAAAGAAAAATACCTGGGTAGCTGTTCCCACAGCCAGGTAATTCATGAGTAGATTTTTTTGAACCATTGATAAATAAATATAAACAAATCCTGCTGCAAGAGCTAAAATTTTTAACACATATTCAAAAATTATCTCATAATAATATTGATTAAAAATAATACAAAGTAAAGTGTAAAGTAACATGAGTATCCCTAATGCCCACGCCTCCTGGTAAAGAAACTTATTTAGTTTTGGATGCAAAGTTTTTGTATCTAGAAAAAATCTTGTAAAAGACAGGTAAAGTATAGTGCCAGAAATTAATAAAAGTAAATCGAGGTAATTTAAAAAAAAACCTCTGAACCATCCAGGATATCCTCCTAAGTATGAATTAAGAAAAATGAGAAAAAACATGCATGCTGAGTAAAGAGAATTAAATAGAAATTCTATTTTGCGTGTAATAAAATAATTTAAAAGGGTAACCAGTATCATCATCAGCAGCATGCCGCTAAGGATAAAACCAACTAATTTTTTTTCATTTATAATCCTGTACATTTTGTTTTGAAAGGAGTGAAGATGATTGGGTGCAATAAGGATAGATTGCATTTTATTCCGAGCGGTGGTGAAAAATACTAATTTAAGTAAGAAAGTAGTGGTTTGGTCAGGTGGCAGGACGATGGGAATAAAACCCGACAGCAACCCCTTTGTTTCCAGGGTTTGAAGATTTCCATTTGAATCAATTTTGTATAATTGTATACGCCGGAATAATTTGCCCGGATAATAATAATAATGTAGAAAAGCATGAGTATTATTTTGCAAGCTGAAACGGTAATAAAACTTTTTGCCCAATAACCTTCCCGGTATATCATTTCTTAAAGTAAATTCTGTAATTGGAATAAAGGGTTGGATAGTAATTTTTTCTATTGGCAAATTAAGATTGCTATCAATAAATAGTAGCGTAGTTTGCTCAATAGACGAAATGTTTTTTGCCGTATCTGTATTTACCGGAAAATCTATACCGGGCACCTGCGCATATAGGGTGTTGGTTATTATACAAAATAAGGGGATAAAAATATTTTTTTTCAAAAATGCAGCTTTACTCTCAAACCTACATAAATTCGTTGAAACGGCATATTTAAAAATGTGTATTGCCTCAATAATGCAGGTAGGTTTTATTTATCTTTGTTACCAATGGCCAATAAAGTAAAATCAATTAAAGTAAATACAAAAGCAGCAGAATCGCTTAAGCAGGAAAAGGAAGAAAAGGTAGAAGTAAAACAACTGCTTAAAGATGAGCGTACCCATAAAATTGCTGGTAGCATATGCATATTGCTGGCACTCCTTTTTTTTATAGCATTTACCTCCTACTTATTTACCTGGGATGAAGACCAGGATATGGTTTTTAAAGACGGCTATAAACTACTCTTGGGTACTGATGCAAAAGTTGCTAACCTTATGGGAACTTTCGGTGCATTTATTTCTCACTTTTTTATTTATAAAGGTTTTGGGGTAGCTTCTTACCTGCTCTGCAGCCTCTTTTTTATCATTGGGGTAAATCTTTTTTTGGGGAGAAAAATATTTTCGGTTACCCGTAACCTTAAGTACCTGTTGGTGGGGCTTCCGCTCATAAGTGTTTCGGCTTCTGTAATAATGGGAGGCCAGGCTTTTGCTTGGGGTGGCGCAGTGGGAGATATGTGTAAAGATTACCTCTTTAAAACAATTGGAAAAATTGGCACCATTGCCGTGTTAGCAGTAGCTTTCCTGGCTTATATTATCTGGCGTTTTAATCCATCTTTTACTTTGCCCCAAAAAAAATCTTCATTTTTACAGGAGTCTGAGCCGCTCTCAGAAGAAGATAGCTTAGAAGCGCATGGCGAAGAAGCTGATGAAGAAAATAGCCACATGGCTTCCAATACTTTAAAGGCTAATGCAGGTATGATGAATGTTCCCGACCAAAGTCCGCAGTATAATCATGACCTGGTAATTGTAGAAAAAGAGGAAGAAAAGATATTGCATCCATCAAAAAAGGCAGACAATAATTTAATAGAGCAGGCAGATGAAGTAAAGGACATGGAGATTGCGGAACCTGTACCAATACCAAAAAATAAAGTAGCAGTTAGCCCGGCATCTGCAATAGAACTGGAAATTAAAACAGCAGAAAATAAAATACCAGATGAGGAACCAATGACTGCAGAAAAAGTGCAGCAGCTAAAACCTTACGATCCTATTCTCGATTTAAGGGATTATAAAATTCCTTCTTTGGATTTGCTGGAGAATCATGGCAGCGAAAAAATAGTGCAGGATCCAAATGAACTGGAGAATAATAAAAATCAGATCATTAATACGCTCAAGAATTATGATATTCATATTCAGAAAATATCTGCTACTGTAGGCCCCACAGTTACATTGTATGAAATTATACCTGCAGCCGGTGTGCGCATCAGCCGCATTAAAAATCTGGAAGATGATATTGCGCTAAGCCTTGCTGCCCTGGGCATCCGCATTATTGCACCCATTCCCGGCAAAGGCACTATTGGTATAGAAGTACCCAATGCCAGGAAAACGGTGGTAAGCATGAAGACCCTGCTTATTTCAGAAAAATTTAAGAACAATAATTTTTCGCTTCCTATAGCTATTGGTAAAAAAATAGATAATGAAAACTTTATTGTTGACCTGGCAAGCATGCCCCATTTGCTGATGGCCGGTGCTACCGGGCAGGGTAAATCTGTAGGGTTAAATGCCATCCTGGTTTCATTGCTTTATAAAAAACATCCCTCTCAGTTAAAATTTGTTTTGGTAGATCCTAAAAAAGTGGAGCTGAGTATTTATAAAAAAATTGAAAGGCATTTCCTGGCTAAGCTTCCTGGCGAAGAAGATGCGATTATTACCGATACAAAAAAAGTAGTGCATACCCTTAATGCGCTTTGCATTGAAATGGATAACCGGTACGACCTGCTTAAAGAAGCAGGCTGCAGGAACATTAAAGAATACAATGAAAAATTTATTTCCCGAAAATTAAATCCCGAAAAAGGACATCAGTTTCTGCCGTTTATTGTATTGGTGGTAGATGAATTTGCAGATCTTATTATGACTGCGGGCAAGGAAGTAGAAATGCCCATTGCCCGGCTGGCACAGTTGGCAAGAGCCATTGGCATTCATCTTATTATTGCTACGCAAAGGCCTTCTGTAAATATTATTACAGGAACCATTAAAGCAAACTTCCCGGCCCGCATTGCTTTTAAAGTGAGCAGTAAGATAGACAGCCGTACCATTTTAGATACCGGTGGTGCAGAGCAATTAATAGGCAAGGGCGATATGCTTATCAGTTATAATGGCGAAGTGGTGCGGCTGCAATGTGCTTTTGTAGATACACCCGAAGTAGATAAAATTGTAGATTTTATTGGCGATCAGCGAGGCTATGCAGAAGCTTTTCTGCTGCCGGAATATATTGATGAAAAAGAAATGGAAGCAAGAGATTTTGATGTGAATAATAAAGATGCTTTGTTTGAAGATGCTGCAAGATTGATAGTGAGCAGCCAGAGCGGCAGCACCTCTTTGCTGCAGCGCAGAATGAAACTGGGCTACAACCGTGCAGGAAGATTAATGGATCAACTGGAAGCCGCAGGTATTGTAGGCCCTAACCAGGGAAGTAAAACCAGGGATGTGCTCGTAAAAACAGATGCAGATTTGCAGCAGTATTTGAATGAGATGACGCCCTAAATCCCTAATATTACTTTTACTTTTGTAGGTAGAAATTGTATTCATACATAAAGTTTAATTCTTAGAAAAAATTTAATGTCAAAATTTTTAATAGCCGGTTTGGGGAATATAGGTAATGAATATGCCAATACCAGGCATAATATAGGTTTTGATGTAGTGCATGCTTTTGTAACCAAACATGGCGGCACATTCAAGGTGGATAGGCTGGCTTATATGGCAGAGGTAAAATGGAAGGGGAAACTTTTTGTATGTATTTGCCCCACTACATTTATGAATTTAAGTGGCCGGGCTTTTAAATACTGGCTGGATAAAGAAAAAATTCCGCTTGAAAATACGCTTACTATCATAGATGATCTTGCCCTGCCTTTAGATAAACTTAGGTTAAGGGCTGCCGGTAGCCATGCAGGGCACAATGGTTTAAAAGATATTGAGGGTTCACTGGGCACAACAGCTTACCCTAAACTGAGGTTTGGAATTGGCAACCAGTTTCCCAAAGGCATGCAGGTAGATTTTGTGCTCAGTAAGTGGAGAACAGAAGAAATTGCCGTAGTGAAACTTAAAATTGAAAGCTGTATAGAAGTTATTGAGAGTTTTGCTGCCATTGGAATAGATAAAACGATGAGCCTGGTAAACAACCTAATCATAAAACTGGCGGAATAAATAAGACGTATATTCTTTTTATTATTTGTTTTTGTTTATTTTCGTTTTAATTACCAACTACCATAATAAAACAGACCTACGATGAAGATAATATGTATCGGGAGAAATTATGCTGAGCATGCCAAAGAACTTGGCAATGATGTACCAGATGAGCCCGTAGTATTTATGAAACCTAAAAGTGCGTTATTGCAGGCACATACTCCTTTTTATTATCCCGAATTTACCAATGAGCTTCATTACGAGGCCGAGCTTGTTTTACGGATATGCAAAAATGGAAAATATATACAGGAGAGGCACGCCTCCAATTATTATAATGGTATTACCGTAGGAATAGATTTTACAGCAAGAGATCTACAAAATGAAGCAAAGCAAAAAGGGCTTCCCTGGGAAAAAGCCAAAGCATTTGATAATTCTGCTGCAGTAGGTAAGTTTATAGACATTACCCCGGAGTTAAATAAAAAGAATATCAACTTTAGCCTGTTGAAAAATAAAGAGTTGATGCAGAAGGGAAATTCCGGGAGCATGCTCTTTAGTTTTGATACGATCATCTCTCATATTTCTAATTATTTTTCTTTAAATATCGGCGATATTATTTTTACGGGAACACCTGCAGGTGTAGGCGAGTGTGTGGTAGGCGATGAGCTGGACGTGCTGCTGGAAGATAAGTCGATGCTGAGTTTTGAAATTAAATAGTAAACTTATTTTATAGTCTTTAAATGATATGCTGCAGAACGCAGCATATTTTTTTTGGTATCCATATCGCATATCAGTTGCTTGCGGCTATAGGCACTTACCTGGAATTTGTGGTTGGTAAAAATTTCATTTTTTTGCAGGTAATCCAGGCAAACAAAACAACGGCTAAAAATACCGATAGATAATATACTTAAAAATTTGTGTATAGCAACAGCAGGGTAGGGCAAGCTATATGCCTGCTGATAGGCATATTGAAGCCGCTCAATTAGTAATAACCGTATTGCATGAATATTATCGGTTTCTGTAATCAAGGTGCGGATACCATTTTCTTTATCCTTATACACATCAAAAATATCATTGGCCAACTGCATGGTAGCGCCCAGGTGATGCAGCAAAGCAGTTTCTGATTCTGAGGCAGCCGGCCAAAATGCGCTGCGGTAAAAGAGTAAGGATGTACCCCCTTTTTCAAATGTAATATTTTTAATATCGTTTATCAAGAGCAAAGGATCTGCCTGTAGTTTGCTTTTTATCTGTGCTTCATAAACGGCATAAAGCGTTTGCTGCATTGCATTTTTATCCGGCACTGTTTGCAATGCTTTTTTATAGAATAAATCAAAGAGCTGTTCATTAGATCGATGAAGTTTTTCTTTTTGGAGGGCTGTAATTTTATTTTTTACATCAACATCCTTCATATAATATTTATCAAAAAAATCATCAAACAGCCCGGTCATTGCTCCCTGGCTGCTGCTGGCCCATCTTTCTTTATCACTCATAGGTTTACCCGCCAGCAAACAAAAAGCTTCACCCAGGATGGCAGGGACCGCCAGGCCATAATAATGTGTAATTTTTTTAAAATCAGTTTCATTGAGCGAGCCATCATTTTGCTGCCGGGCATCTGTCAACAAGGGAGCAATATGTTTTTTTATAAAATTCTTTTGTGTGTTTAGTTGCTTTACTATCTGTAATACGGAGC
>JBKJSJ010000044.1:0-2583 GCA_046595965.1 Ferruginibacter sp. | reverse complement strand
TTTCTTTTAATAAATTCCGATGCTGTCATACCAAACTGTTTCTGAAAATTTCTTCCAAAATGTGTGGCCGAAGTATAGCCCACCTTTTCTGCTATTTCATTAATATTATAAATACCTTCTGTAAAAAGAACCGCTGCTTTTTTTAACCGGGTAATATTAATAATTTCATTGGGGCTTAAATCTGATATCGCTTTTAATTTCCTGTACAGGGTAGGCCTGCTCACATTCATCAGCCTGGCCAGTTGCTCCACATCCAGCAGGGTATCTTCTATATGTGCATGTACCACATCATTTAGTTCTTCCAGGAAATGTTCGTCTGCTTTGGTATGCGCCATAGAATTAATATGTGCCAGAGGTGTATTGGCATAATATGTTTTTATTTTATTTCTGTTAAGAAGAAGGTTAGCTATCTGCACCTGCAGGTGCTCAGGCGAAAATGGTTTATCTATGTAAGCATCTGCGCCCATTTCCAGGCCATCTATTTTAGATTGCAAAGTGATTTTTGCAGTGAGTAAAATAATGGGGATATGGCTCATTTCCAGGTTAGATTTAATGCGCCTGCACAATTCAAATCCATCTATTACCGGCATCATTACATCGCTGATAACTAATTGTATGTTTTCCTGTATCAGCAGGTTTAGTGCCTGCTGGCCATCAAAAGCTTTAAACACTGTATATTTTTCACTCAGGTCCTCTTCTAAAAAATCCAGTATTTCTTCGTTATCATCTACTATCAGTAAAAAAGGTTTCATTTATTTTTTTTGTGTGCAGGATGGTATTTTATTTTTATGACTTTAATCTTCTTTGTTTATTTTTTGGTGCAGTGGCAGGGTTACAACAAACACATTCATTGCATTTTCTGAGCCTTTCAGGCAGATACTTCCTTTGTGTAAATCTGCCAGCGATTTAGAAAGTGCCAGTCCTATTCCACTGCCTGATTTATTTTGATTTGCCCTTAACCGGAAAAAGGGTTCAAATATTTTATCTTTCATTTCTAACGGTATCAGGTATCCATCATTACGAAATTCTATGGAAAAAATATTTTCATATTGCTGCACCTCAAAGAGTTCAACTTCTACTTTATGCAGGCAATAATTTAAAGCATTATAAAAAAGATTGTTCAATATTTTTTCAAGCGCATCCAGGTCTGCATGCGCCCATACCAGTGTTTTAGGTACCTGTATAGTAAGTTTTATATTTTTTTGTTCGGCCAGTATTTTAAAACCTACATATTTTTCCAGTAATAATTCTGAAATGTTTATGTTAGCATAATTTAACCGGAAGCCCATTGTTTCTGTACTTCTAAAATCTAATAATTGGTTCGTTAATTCTATGAGCCGGTCAGTATTGCGCTCCATAATTTTAAGGTTGTTTCCTATTTCAATATTGTTCCCTGCTTTTTTTATTATTTTTTCCATGGGCGCTTTTATTAGCGTAAGGGGTGTTTTTATTTCGTGTGCCACATTGGTAAAAAAATCTATTTTAGCCTGGTATATTTCTTTTTCTTTGTTGTGCTCCAGCAATTCTATTTTTCGCCGGGTTTTTTCATTTAACCTGTTATGATAATTTCTAAAAATATAGTATGCAAGTAGCCCTGCAAGTACAACATAAATAAAATATGCCAGGGGGCTGGCCCAAAAAGGGGGCAGAATATTGATCTGCAGCATTGTAATTTTATCGCTCCACACAGCACTGTTGTTGGTGGCTTTTACTTTAAACGTATAGCTGCCCGAAGATAGATTGGTAAAATAAACTTTGCGGTTTGTTTTAAGATAAGTCCAGTTCTTATTAAGTCCTTCCATTATATACTTGTACTCCGTCATTTCCGGCGCAGTAAAACTAAGGGCAGCAAAATCAATACTAAAGCTCGATTGATTATATCTAAGATTTACCTGCGAAGTATAAGAGATAGATTTTTTTAATGCAGAGCCTGCTGTTACCATCAATTCTTTATCATTTATATAAAGACCAGTAATAAATACAGGTGGCTTAAAAGTATTGGTAATAAAAGAATCGGGGTTAAAACTGATGAGCCCCTTGGCACTGCCAAAATAAATAGTGCCTGCTGCATCTTTATAACCCGAGTTGTAATTAAACTGGTTGCTCAGCAAGCCATTTGCAGTAGTATAGATGTTTATATTTTTTGCATTTTCATCTAAGGATACAAGCCCCTTGGAAGTAGTAATCCACAGCCTTTTTTTATTGTCCTCTATTATTTTAAAAATAGTATTACTTGGCAATCCATCTTTGGAAGTATAAACTTTAAAGGAACTGTCTGCCGCTAAAAATTTACACAATCCGCCTCCTTCTGTTCCTATCCACAACTGTTGGTTAGCGGTTTCATAAATGGTGGTTATAGAATTACCAGGTAATGCTTTTTTGTTGTGTGGCTGATAAGTAAAATTTGCATGTGTATGATTTGTTTCGTTGTAATAAAACAGACCATTGCCAATAGTGCCCACCCAAATGGTTCCTTTTTTATCTTCATAAATAGTATGCACAAAACTTTGCGACGGTATTTGCGGCATCAGGTCAAAGTCTTTGCTGGACTCATTAAAACGATACAAGCCCTGCCGGGTTCCT
>JBKJSJ010000014.1:0-16284 GCA_046595965.1 Ferruginibacter sp. | reverse complement strand
ATTGTAGATGCAGAAGTACTGGCCAACAGTAGTACCAATGCCTACGAAGTATTGGAGAAAGTACCTGGTGCTGTTGTAGACCAGGATGGAAATTTATACTTGAACAGTGCCACCCCTGCTACCATACAGATAAATGGGCGGGAAGTAAAATTAAGCCCCGCAGACCTTGCTTCGCTGCTTAAAAGTTTGCCAGCCAACAGTGTAACTAAAATAGAAATTCTGCGAACTCCTTCTGCTAAATATGATGCCGGCAGCAGCGGGGGCATTGTAAATATTGTTTTAAAAAAAGGAATTAAGCTGGGCACAAGCGGCAGTGTAAATACGGGGTTTTTCCAGGGAAGATATCATACAGCAACAGCAGGGTTTAATGTAAACCGCAGTTTTAAAAAAATAAATACCACGCTTTCTTATCAATATACCGACCGCAATAATTTTGAAGAACTAAAGAGCGACCGTTTTATTGTAAGAGACAGTACGGTAATAAAACAAACCGCCTACACCAGGTATCCTGCCATAAATAATTATATAAGTGCAGGCATAGATGCTGAGCTAAATAAAAAATGGACGATGGGGTACGATGTTCGGTTTAGTGCCAACAACACACACAGCAATACACAGAATGATATTAATATTCTTAATATAAAAACACAATCTCCCCTTGGCAAAAACCAATCGCTTATAAAAAATAATGGCAGTTCTTATTTTATTGGCAACGACTGGAATGC
The DNA here is from genome assembly GCA_046595965.1 of Ferruginibacter sp. Classification (GTDB taxonomy): domain Bacteria; phylum Bacteroidota; class Bacteroidia; order Chitinophagales; family Chitinophagaceae; genus Ferruginibacter. Next base: position 15,559 of record JBKJSJ010000014.1, on the reverse strand, counting down.
ACAGTATAAAATAGATACCATTGGAAGCAAATGGGAAATAGAAGCAGATTACGATTACTTCCACAATAAAAATAACCAGTTATACAACAACCTTTTTATTTTACCTGTGCAAAGTTCTTTAACAGGAAATGGGAACATAGATAACCAAAAAAATATTTTTAATGCAGAAACAAATCTCACCTTAAAATTAAAAAATAAATTGACTGTAGAAACCGGCGGAAAATTTAATTTTAGCAAGAGCAGTAACAGTGCTGTTTATTTTAATGATAACGGGAGTGGCGCCAGGTTAGATAGTTTTCAAAGCAATAAATTCCGCTACCGGGAGCAGATAAGTGCTGCGTATTTTCAGTTAGCTAAAACATTTAAAGACTTTACTGTAAAGCCTGGCCTGCGCCTGGAACATACTGATATTTCGGGTAACCAGTTATTTCCAAAAGATACCTCACTGGGTATAAAACGTACAGATCTTTTTCCTTACCTGTACCTGCGCCAGCCAATTTCTAAATTGTTTGGGTTTAAATTAATTGGCAACGCTATTTATCGCCGCAGCATCAGTCGGCCATATTACGAAGCACTGAACCCGTATCCTAAATATGTAGATCAATATTTGTTTGAAGTGGGCAATCCCAGGCTGCGGCCACAGTTTACCAGCAATTACGAATTTAATATTACGGCAGATGATTTCCCCATTTTCTCTATTGGGCTAAATGATATTAAAGATATTTTTACCAATGTAACTTACCAGGATAGTTCTACTAAAATTGTGTACCGCACTTTTGATAACCTGGGACGCAATAAAGAAATGTACCTGCGTTTTGTGGGTGGTATTCCTCCGGGTAAAAAATATTTTTTTTACATGGGTGCACAACACAACAGGAGCCATTACACAGGGCTATACCAGGGGCAACCTTTGAATTACAAAAGAGGTAGCTGGACATTTTTTATGTATCACAATTATAAACCCACTTCTACTTTTAATATTTCGGTAAATGGATTTATGAGGGTAAAAGGGCTTCAAAGTTTTTATGAGTTAAAAACTTTTGGCCAGTTAAATCTGTCGCTCAACAAAGCCATTCTAAAAAAGAAAATGAATATAATTTTATCCGGCAACGATATTTTTAAAACCAATCAATATAAATTTAATATACAGCAGTCTGGCATTAATGCTACGGGCACCCGGATAAACGATACTCGTAAAATAGGGCTTACCCTAAGGTATAATTTTGGTATTAAACCAAAAGCAGATAAAAGCGATTCCTTTGAAGCCCCGGCAGAATCAAAAGAAAATTAACGGATGTATCCCTGCATTGTACAAGTAATTTAAAGACACAAAAAACCAACCTGTATCAGCGTCTGAAATAAGCACTCAGGGCAAACGCATTAAAATTTCTTAGGCCTAAAAGGCTGATATTATTCTAGGAACCCAGATTATAAATCTGCTCAAAAACCCCGAAGGGGTGAAATTTCACTCCTTCGGGGTTTTGAAAAATCGAAAAATTATTCATTTATATAATAATTGCATCCCTTCGGGATTAAAAAATGGCATTTTTTGTTATTAATAATTTTAATGCGTTTGCCCTGGGTCAATGGTCAATGAGGGTTAGTATTGCTAAGGATGTTTCAGCTGCAAAACAGTATGCAAAGAATGTTTTTTTTGATAATAAGTAAAATCTATTAGTGCCTTTAAGTGGCATCAACCGGGTGAGCCTCCCGCTTGGGGTGAGCCACGCTTTTGGGTTGAATCACCCCACATATTTATAACTTCATTTTATCCGTAAGTTCATTGGCGGCCACATAGGCTTTAGCGCCATTTTCCATCAGTACTCTATAATAATTATTGCTGTAACTTTCTGTTTTTATTTTTATGGGGCCTGTAATGCTGTAGGCATTTTGCCTGGCCGGAGAAGGGTATAGTTTTGTTTTGGCCGAAGTTTTATACCATTCATTCAAATTTTTTGCTGAGCTTTCTGCCGGAGCATTTACCTTTTGTACAAACATTAAGGGATCTATAGCTCCGCCCCTGTTATATATTCCAAAATGCAGGTGAGCCACAGTAAACCTGGCATTACCTGTGTTTCCAACTGTACCAATAACATCTCCTTTTTTTACTTTTTGTCCGTCCTGCACCAATTGAGTATCCAGGTGAGCGTAATAAACAGAAAAGGATTGATTAAAGGGTATCAATGAAATTATTTTTCCTCCTATATCGCTTTCTTCCACATAGTCTATAGTACCATCTGCAACAGCTACTACAGCGCTTCCTTTTTTTGCTAAAATATCAATGCCTTCATGTTTTCTTACGCCTGCATCTCTGGGGTCGCCCCAAAAACTTATGATCTTGCTGCTTGCTGAAGCGTCTATGGGAAAACCCAGCAAAGGATTTATTAAAATATTTAAAGTATAACTTCCCCTGGCACCCAACTGCGGCTGCATTCTTATAATATAATTTCCGGGGTTAATGCTGGAATATTCTATGTAATTAAAAAGAGTATCTGCACTTGCCAAAAGTACCCGCTCATTATTTTCGTTTACCTGCCACAACTCTGTAAATGCAGTTAGCTGGGTAGCCATTAATTTTTTTAAAAAAATATTTATTTTTTGTCCTCCCTTTACAGAAAAATAAAATGCCGTGGCATCGGCTTTTTCGTCTGATATAAAACCGGTTTCGGAGTAAGGCACAGGAATGGTCAATGGGTGCTGCAGGGCAAAGTCGCCGGCATAAATCCATGCAGCCGATTGCCGGGGGGTATTTTTTTCTATTTTTTGCTGATATTTTTCCCTGGCAGTTTTTTTGTTTAAAAAGCCACCGGTTGTGCTGCATGCAGACAATGACAGCATAATAAATGCCAATAAGATACGCGGGGTAACAATGGGTTTCATGTGGCTGCAAATCATCAAATGCCAGGCCACTAACTTATAAACAACCTGTACCCATTTATCTTAACAGTAATTTTAGTAAAATATATTTTTTGCATTTTTACTACCTTGCGCACATGCAGCAATATTTAAATTTAGTAAAACATATAATGGATACTGGTACCGATAAAGCCGACCGTACGGGAACGGGTACCCGCAGCGTTTTTGGTTACCAGATGCGGTTTAATTTAAGCCAGGGTTTTCCCATGGTTACCACAAAAAAAACGCATTTAAAAAGTATTATTCACGAATTGCTTTGGTTTTTAAAAGGCGATACCAATATTGCATATTTAAAAGAACACAACGTAAAAATATGGGATGAATGGGCCGATGAAAACGGGAACCTTGGCCCTGTGTATGGCAAACAATGGCGGAGCTGGCAGGGTGCAGATGGGGTGGAAGTGGACCAGGTAAAAGAACTCATTGAGCAGTTAAAATCAAATCCCGATAGTCGCCGCCTCATCATCAGCGCATGGAACGTGGCCGAATTGCCAAAGATGAAACTAATGCCCTGTCACTGTTTGTTTCAGTTTTATACCGCCCCTTCTAATTCGCCCGGCGGAGGAGCACGCAAACGTTTAAGTTGCCAGCTTTATCAACGTTCTGCAGATGTTTTTTTGGGGGTGCCTTTTAATATTGCATCCTACGCTTTATTAACCATGATGATTGCACAGGTTTGCGATATGGAGGCTGGCGAATTTATTCACAGTTTTGGTGATGTGCATTTATACAACAATCATTTTGAGCAGGCACAACTGCAACTCAGCAGAACGCCTTTTACTTTGCCGCAAATGAAAATAAATCCTGCGGTAAAAGATATTTTCAATTTTAAGTTCGAAGATTTTGAACTGGTAAATTATGAAAGTCATCCGGGAATAAAAGCACCGGTGGCGGTGTAAGTAATCTCTTTAATAAGAATAGTTGTTATAAATATTGCCAGCGGAATCTATACAAAATAATATAGATTCCGCTGGCAATAATTTTTATTTATTTTGCTGGCGTCTACATTTATTTTGCTGGACAAACCCGGTGCAAAATATTAATAGCATTGGTTTTGTGCAGCTACGGGCTACTATAGAAAATTTATTTTAATACCGTACTATTTTATTTATTTTTTCGTTCTCATATCATCCAATGCTATTGTATGAAAAAAATCTACTTCGTATCAGTACTGCTTTTATGTTTTTTTGTAAGTTATGCCCAGCCCCTGCTGGATACCAGCGGCAAATTGGTAGCACAAAAAGAAAACTTTATTACTGCATCTACCATTATTAAAATAGAAAACCTGGGAGCTCTTATCAACACAGCATATCCCGAGATGCGGCCAACTATTTCTGCCGATGGCAATTTATTATTTTTCATCCGGCAGGGACATCCCTCAAATGTGCAGGCAGCTACAGTGCCCAATGCGCAGGACATCTGGTACAGTACAAGAGATACAGCCGGTGCATGGTCTCCATCCAAACATTTAAATGGTTCGGTAAATGCTTCGCATTATAATGCTGTGTACTGGATATCGCCGGATCTGAATACCATTTTATTAAAAGGAGCTTTTACCGAAGGACAATATTTGGGTACAGGCGTAAGCATGATACACCGGATGGAAGATAATAGCTGGAGCCCGGCTCAAATGCTACGGATTCGCAATTTTACAAAGTTTGCCGGCACACAACAGTTAGGCGCTTCCATGGGGCAGGATGGAAAAACATTGTTGTTTTACATGACAGATAAAAAAGAAAGTTTTGATAACGATCTATACGTCTCCTTCCTGGAAGGCGGCGACATTTGGACGGCACCTAAAAGCCTGGGCAAAAAAATAAATCTTCCTGGTTTTAATGAAATGAGTCCCTTTATTGCAGCCGATGGCATTACTTTATATTTTAGCAGCGACCGCCCCGGTGGCCTGGGTGAAAATGATATTTGGAAAACAAAACGACTGGATGACAGCTGGCAGAAATGGAGCGATCCGGTAAATCTTGGAAGCCCCATTAACACAGCAGGCAGCGAAGCATTTTTTACATTGGATGCCGGGGGCGAGTATGCTTATCTCACATCAAGTGAAGGTGCTTATGGTGGCAGCGATATTGTAAGAATAAAATTACTGGAAAAAGAAAAACCAGATCCTGTGTTGTTGGTGAGTGGGAATGTATATAACGAAAAAACAAAAGAACCACTGAGTGCAGAATTAATTTACGAAACTCTACCCGATGGCACCCAGGTAGGTAAGGGTACTTCCAGCCCGGTAGATGGATCTTTTAAAATTGTGTTGCCTTACAATAAAAATTACAGCATCCGTGCATCGGCAGAAAAATTCTTTGCCATCTCCGAAAACCTGAACCTGGACTCATTAATAAAACTAGGCTATAAAAAAATTCACAAAGACCTGTACCTGGCACCGATAGAAATTGGCCAGGTATTTCGCCTGAACAATGTGTTTTTTGATTTTGATAAATATGACCTGCGGCCAGAATCATTTACTGAACTAAACAGGGTGGTCATGTTCCTGAATGAATACCCCAAAATAGAAATAGAAATGAGTGCACATACCGATAGCCGTGGCTCTGATGAATACAATGTTACACTCAGCCACAACAGGGCAAAGGCTGTAATGGAATATATTGTAGAAAAAGGAATTGCCACATCCAGGATAATATTTAAGGGCTATGGTGAAACCAGGCCAGTAGCAAATAATACGAATGCGGATGGCAGTGATAATGTGGAAGGAAGGCAGTTGAACAGGAGGGTGGAATTTATGATTTTGAAAAACTAAAAATACTATAGCGGATTTTTATATGTCCAATATCGTATGTTAGAACAGCCAACGAATTCATTTCATTTTATCAATAATAAATTTTCTTATTTACTTTTGATGAATGGGCGACACTACAAATAATTTTACTACTGCTGTTACTCCCCCGCCGGGAGAGGTTAGGTTTGGGCTTACGCTCATTGTAGCCGCATCCACCAACAACGCCATTGGCAAAAACAATCAACTGCTCTGGCATTTGCCGCAGGATTTAAAGTTTTTTAAAAATACAACCTGGGGTATGGTAGTAGTAATGGGCCGCAAAACTTATGAAAGTGTTGACAAACCATTGCCTGGCAGGGTAAACATTGTAATTACATCTAAAGCCGATTGGAAAGCAGAAGGCGTATGGGTTGCCAAAGACCTGGAAGCTGCCATTGCGCAGGCAAATACCACAAACTGCAAAGAAATATTTATCATCGGCGGCGGAGAAATATATAAACAAGCCATGCCTGTTGCTGATAAGATTTACATAACCCGTGTGCATGCAATATTAGAAGGAGATACTTTTTTTCCTGTGATTGATGAAGCAGAATGGATATTAAAAGAAAATACAGATTTTAAAGCCGATGAAAAACATGCTTATGATTTTTCGTTTCAAACATGGAAGAGAAAGAAGGAGTAAAAGGTAAACAGAAAACTTTCTTATTCTTAATTTCACTTTCTTTTTCTTATTACTTTGTATTCAAATTTACAACTCGCAAAAAAATATCTTCACTACTACGCCACTGCTTCCAGCAGCAAAGGCCACGGTGTACATTCTCCCTTCGTATTTGATTTTATTAAATTTGTAAAGAACGATAAAAAGAAATATGATTGTTATCATACAATTGAAAACCTGAGGCAGGAGTTGTTGAGTGATAAAACAGTGATTGAGGTGCAGGATTTTGGCGCCGGATCTACGGTTATAAAAACCAACCGGCGCCGGGTAGATAAAATAGCGGCTTCATCTTTAAAGCCAAAAAAATTTGCACAACTCTTATTCCGGATAGTACAGTTTTACCAGCCCGACAGCATTATAGAATTGGGTACTTCTTTTGGTGTAAGCAGTGCTTATCTTTCAACCGGCAATCCATCTGCAAAATTGTACACATTAGAAGGAGCCTCAGGCATAGCAGGCATTGCAGCGCAAAATTTTAATAAACTGGGTTTAAAAAATATTGATTTAATCACGGGTGATTTTGATGATACATTGCCAAAACTGCTTGCAGCTATTCCGGCTCCGGGCCTGGTATTTATAGATGGCAATCACCGCAGGAAACCTACCCTGGAATATTTTTCTAAACTTTTAGATTGCTCAACACCGTCCAGCATATTAATTTTTGATGATATACACTGGAGTAATGAAATGGAAGAAGCCTGGGAGCAGATAAAGGCTCATGAAGCAGTCACTCTTAGCATAGATCTTTTCTTTATCGGCATTATTTTTTTAAGAAAAGAATTTAAAGTGAAGCAACATTTCAGCATCCGGTTTTAATTTCACTTAACTTTGTATCCACGTTGTCTTATGAAAGAAAGTTTCTCTATTCTATAATTATAAAAATCAGGTAGTGGCTGCTTTCTCAACATTAAATCCAGCAAAAAAATGGTAATTGGCGTTCTAAAAGAAACATCTCCCGAAACAAGGGTATCCTTATTGCCCGAACATATTGCTACTTTAAAAAAATGGAACACCGAAGTAGTGGTAGAAACCAATGCAGGCGAATCTGCTTTTGCTCCCGACGAAAAATATACAGAAGCGGGTGCTTCCATAGAATCGAGAGAATCTGTTCTTCAAAAAGCAACCATCCTCTTATCTATTAATGCACTTACAGAAGCAGATATTAATGAATGTAAGGCAAACGTTTTGTTTGGTTTTTATCAGCCACTCTATAATGCAGCTTTAATAAAAGACTGGGCTGGCAAAGGTTTCAGCATTTTTAGTATAGATATGCTGCCCCGCACTACCCGTGCACAAAGCATGGATGTGCTCAGCAGCCAGGCAAATATTGCCGGTTATAAAGCGGTGTTACTGGCGGCAAATTTGTTTCCCAAATATTTTCCAATGTTTATGACAGCGGCAGGCAGTATTCCTCCTGCAAAAATTCTTATTCTGGGTGCTGGTGTTGCGGGGCTTCAGGCCATTGCTACCGGCAGGCGTTTGGGTGCAGTCATAGAAGTGTTTGATACCCGCCCTGCAGTAAAAGAAGAAGTAATGAGCCTGGGTGCAAAGTTTGTAGAAGTGGAAGGTGCAGCCGATGCCAGCAAAGCAGGTGGCTATGCGGTAGAACAAACACAAGAATTTTTGCAACGGCAAAAAGAAAAAATTGCAGAGCATGTAGCCAAAGCAGATATTATTATTACCACTGCACAAATACCAGGCAAAAAAGCACCGGTACTTATTACAGATGAAATGATGCAGGCAATGAAGCACGGTTCTATCATAATAGATATTGCAGCAGCTACAGGGGGCAATACATCGCAAACAAAAAATGATGTAACGGTGCTCTATCATGGAGTGAGTATTGTGGGCAATAGCCGCCTGCCCGCAGCCATGCCCAGCGATGCCAGCAAACTATACGGAAAAAATATTTTAAACTTTTTGCAACTCATCATTAATAAAGATGGAAGCCTGAACCTGAACTTTGAAGACGATTTAGTAAAGGGAACCTGTATTGCACATGGGGGAGTAATTACAAATGAAAGGGTTTTAGGAATGGTCAATAGTTTATCGGAAATAAGTCAGTAGTCAATGGTAATGACCAATGAAAAATTTTTAAAAGCAACAAATTATGGAAAGTTTACTTAACTGGATTTCTGCCAATCAGCAAATAATCTACATTGTTATCCTCATGATTTTTGTGGGGATTGAAGTAATAGGCCGTGTACCAAGCGTATTGCACACACCGCTTATGAGCGGGGCAAATGCAATTCATGGAGTAGTGGTTATAGGAGCTATAATAGTAATGGGCAAGGCAACAGCGGATAATTATTTAGCATTAGGCCTGGGTTTTATGGCCGTGATATTAGGAACCATAAATGTAGTGGGAGGATTTGTTGTTACGGATAGAATGCTGGAGATGTTTAAGAAGAAACCTCAAACCCCAAAAGGCACTTAAAGAAAGTTTGTAAAACTTTTGGAGTAAACAAAAAATTGAAAAGTGGATTTAACTATTTAAGAAAATACTTTAAAATAAAAAGCTTAAAAACCCCAATTGGGGTTTGGGGCACGTCTTTTTTTTATGCAACTTAACTTACTCACACTCATTTATCTAATAGCTTCTGTAACATTTATTCTCGGGCTTAAAATGTTGGCTAATCCTTTATCTGCACGCAAAGGAAATTTAGTAGCCGCTGCCGGAATGAGCATTGCCATTTTTGGAACCATTTTTTTATACCAGGAAGAAGGCGTTAAACTAAGTAATTATATATGGATATTTGCCGGCCTTGCCATTGGGGGAATAGTAGGTACGCTATCTGCCAAAAAAGTAAAGATGACCGCCATGCCCGAAATGGTGAGCCTGTTTAATGGTATGGGTGGTGCCTGCGCAGCATTAATTTCATTGGTAGAGTTTAATCACCTTAGTCAGGAAATGCAGCAAACCGGCATCAGCAATGGACATGCAGGCAAAGTGCTCATTATTGTGCTGGGTCTCATTATTGGAAGTGTATCCTTTGCCGGTAGTATGATAGCCTGGGGCAAGCTAAACGGTAGAGTGAAAGACTTTAGTTTTCCGGGACAAAATGTTTTAAACCTGCTATTCCTTGTAATAGCTTTAAGTGCCGGAGCATACCTTGTTATAAATCCTGTGCAGGGATATTTATTATACATCATTTTTGTTTTATCGTTGCTCTATGGCGTATTATTTGTAATGCCCATTGGTGGTGCAGATATGCCGGTAGTAATTTCGCTGCTCAATAGCTTTACAGGCGTGGCCGCAGCTTTCGGTGGATTTTTATACGACAATAAGGTAATGCTCACTGGTGGTATCCTGGTAGGTGCTGCCGGAACTTTGCTAACCATGCTCATGTGCAAAGCCATGAACCGATCTTTAAAAAATGTTTTAATAGGATCTTTTGGAGGCAGCAAAACAGGTGCTGCTGCTGGTACAGAGCCACAGGGAAATTACAAAGAAGTTTCTCTCAGCGATGCGGCAATGCTCATGAGTTATGCCAACAAGGTAATGATTGTGCCTGGTTATGGTTTAGCAGTTGCACAGGCTCAGCACGCTTGCCATGAACTGGAAAAAATATTAATAGATAAAGGGGTAGAAGTACTGTATGCCATTCACCCGGTGGCAGGCCGCATGCCCGGCCACATGAATGTGCTGCTGGCCGAAGCAGATGTGTCTTACGAAAAACTACAGGAGATGGAACAGGCTAATGAAGAATTTAAAACTGCAGATCTTGTATTGATACTGGGTGCCAATGATGTAGTAAATCCCGCTGCAAAAAATGATCCGGCATCGCCCATCTACGGCATGCCCATACTGGAAGTAGAGATGGCCAAAAATGTTATTGTAAACAAACGCAGCATGAAACCCGGCTATGCCGGGATAGAAAATGATCTTTTCTTTCAACCCAAAACATCTATGCTTTTTGGTGATGCAAAAAAAGTGTTGCAGGATTTATGTGCCGAGGTTAAGAATGTGTAAGGACCTCCTCTGCCCTTTCCAGAAACCATGTTTGTAATACCTGTGATATATTTACAGCAAATTAATACTTCACTTCTATTATTTTGATCAAAAAGTAAATCTATATTCATCATCGTTGTGACTGCCCGTCTAAGGATGTTAATCAACTCCCTTATAAGGTAAACTCATGAGCAACTTTTTTTTAAATTTTCAACAATTCATGGAGCAAATAAAAATGTATTTTTGAGAAAAGAGTAATTTATGCCAGTCCGACATTTAAAAGAAAAGCTTCATCAAATAATTGAAACTGGCGATGATATAAAATTAGAAGCTATGTACACTTTATTGCAAGCAGATGAAAATTCAGAACCATCTTATTCAGTAAATGAGATGGAAGCAATTTATGTACACAGAAATAATTTTATGCAGGATAAGAAACAGTTCTTTTCTTTGCAAGAATTTATAAAATATGTGAAACAAAATTAATTCTTTGCAGCTCCCCCAAACCTTCATACAATCTTTACGAGACAGCCCAGGTTTTGCAGAAAAATCTTTTATTGAATCACATCAGTCTGGTCAACAAATTACATCCATCCGTTTAAACGCTTTTAAATTCGATATTCTAAATTCAACATTCAACTTTGATGAGCAAGTTCCCTGGAGCAGCCATGGCTATTACCTGAAAGAACGCCCTTCATTCACCCTCGACCCCCTCTTTCATGCAGGTGCTTATTATGTGCAGGAAGCCAGCAGTATGTTTTTGGAAGAAGCCATCAAACAAAGCTGCGAACTTAGTAAACCTTTACGGGTACTCGATTTGTGTGCAGCACCCGGCGGAAAATCTACTTTAATACAATCTATCATAAGTGAAAACAGTTTGCTTGTAAGCAATGAGCTTATAAAAACAAGAGCCAATATACTGGCAGAAAATATTACCAAATGGGGTGTGGCCAATGTGGTGGTAACTAACAATGAAGCAAAAGACTTTCAGCGGTTGCCCGCCTTTTTTGATTTGATAGTAGCAGATGCACCCTGCAGTGGAAGTGGATTATTTAGAAAAGACCCGGCTGCAATAGACGAATGGAGCCTGAATAATGTAGCCCTCTGCAGCCAGCGCCAGCAAAAAATTTTGACCGATGTGATGGATGCATTAAAACCAGGAGGCATTTTAATTTATTCTACCTGTTCTTATTCTATAGAAGAAGATGAAAGCATCTGCGATTGGCTGCTTCAAAATTATGAGCTGGAAACCGTACCCTTAAAAATAAAAAATGAATGGAATATCATAACAACAATTTCGCCGGTTACCCATGCACAAGGGTATCGGTTTTATCCTGATAAAGTAAAAGGCGAAGGTTTTTTTATTGCCGCTTTTAAAAAAGCAGCAGCCAGTTTTCAATCAAATGAGATCAAGTCAAAATTGAAACCAGCATTGCTTAGCAAGACAGCATCAGAAATAGCCCAAACTTATATACAACATCCGGGTACTTTTTCGTTTATATCATGGCAGCAAGAGGTGTTGGTAATTCCTGCTGCAATTTATGAATGGTTTTTGCAGGTACAGGCTGCGCTGTATATTAAAAAAGCCGGGGTAAAATTGGGTAGCATTATCCGCAATGAATTGGTGCCCCACCACGAGTGGGCATTAAGCAGCACAAGAAGTAATATATTGCAAAGCGTGGAACTGGAGGAGCAAACAGCATTAGATTACCTGCGAAGAAAAGATATTAAAATAAATACCGATTCAACAGGTTGGGCACTTGTTAACTTTAAAGGTTTATCATTGGGATTGATAAAAATATTGTCCAACAGAATTAATAATTATTACCCTAAGGACTGGCGTATTCTTAACAAGTAGGCCGGTACAGGTACCAACTTATTTCTGCATCTTTGTAATCACTAAATTTTTTTCATGAAAAATTTATTTTCACTTATCCTGTTTTTATTTCCGCTGTTTGCTATGGCACAAACAACACATACGGTGGCAGCTAAAGAAAGTTTATTTTCTATCGGGCGCTTATACAACGTGCATCCTAGGGAACTTGCTTCTTACAATAATATTGCTTTTGAAACAGGTTTAACTGTTGGCCAGGTACTTAAAATTCCTGTAAAAAAAACGATGGCTCCTGTAACAGCAGCAGCCCCTGCAAATGTGCCGGTAAAAACCGAAACACCTAAAGTAGCATCGGTAAAACAAGCTATTGCAAAAAGTTCCTCACCCGTTTATCATACCGTAGCAAAAAAAGAAGGGCTTTATGGCATCAGTAAAAAATACAACGTAAGTATTGCCGATATAAAAAAATGGAATAGCCTCGGCAGCGAAGCATTGAGTGAAGGAATGAAATTAATTATTAGATATGACAAGGGCATAATTCCCGAAACGGTTATTGTACCCATAGCAGAGAAACAAAAAGAACTTGTAAAAACAGCAGAGCCAGAAACTAAGCCTGCGGTAAAAGACCCATCTAACGCTACTGCACCCGAAATGGCAAAAAAAGGAAATGCAGATTTTAACGGCGGTTACTTCAAAGCCTTTTACAACAAACAAATGGCCGACAAACATGTTACTGAAGACAAAGGCAAGGCAGGCATTTTTAAAAGCACCAGTGGCTGGGACGATGGAAAATATTATTGCCTGCACAATGCTGCTCCCGCAGGATCATACATTAAGATAACCAACAATGCTACAAAAAAATCGGTGTATGCCAAAGTGCTCGATCTTATACCAGATCTAAAACAAAACACCGGCATCATCATCCGCATAAGCAATGCTGCCGCAGCAGAACTGGGATCAGGTGCAGCTAATTTTGAATGCACTTTAAATTTTTAAACAGCCAGTTTTTTTTATTTTATGAAACACTTATTTTTATTTTCTTTTTTTTCAATTTTCTTTTTTGCAACATTTGCACAGGATACAGATGCTGAAATAAGCCAGAAAAAAACGGTGAATGCGCTTATTGCTGATAAAGGTTTTATCGTTGAAAAAAACAATGCAGCCACTGCTGTAAAGAACCAGGCCAATACTGGTACCTGCTGGTCTTATTCTACCACTGCATTATTAGAAAGCCAGTTATTAAAAAGCAGCGGTATAAATTTTGACCTGAGCGAAATGTTTACTGTAAGAAATATTTATATAGAAAAAGCAAAAAATTATATTTTCCGCCAGGGTAATACACAATTTGGTGAAGGTGGCCTTGGGCATGATGTAATAAGTGCAATTGCAAAATATGGCGCCATGCCCGAATCTGTTTATTCCGGGCTAAAACCTGGTGAGGTCTATTTAAATCATACCCAACTGGTAAACGATGCAAAAAATTACTTAGACAGTATTTTAAAGGCAGGGGCAAAAATGAAAGCAACCGGAGCCATACCTGCCAACTGGATGGATGGGTACATGCGTTTGCTGAATGATAACCTGGGCTTAGCTCCTGAAACATTTGTATTTAATAATAAAACCTACACTCCCTTAACTTTTGCAAAAGAGGTTATGAATTTTAAAGCAGCCGATTATGTAAATATTACTTCCTTTATTCACCAACCTTTTTACGAGCCTTTTGTACTGCAGGTGCCCGACAATTTTAGCAGCGGATATTATTACAATATTCCACTGGATGAAATGATGGGGCTTGTAAAAACCGGCTTGCAGAATGGTTTTACTTTTATGTGGGATGCAGATATAAGCAATGCAGGGTTTATGCAAAAAAATGGAATAGCCATTACTGCAGATTCGTTAACCATGGCCGGCAAAGAAATTACTGCAGATGCAAAAGAAATAAACTGGGATGCCGGGGTTCGCCAGCGTTTATACGAAAACCTTACCACGCAGGACGATCACCTGATGCAGATAACCGGTCTTGAAAAATCTAAAGGAGGAAAATCTTTTTTTATCGTAAAAAATTCATGGGGAAAAGTAGGTCCATTTAATGGTTATATACAGGTATCTGAAACTTATTTTGCCATCAATACTATTAGTCTGGTAGTGCCAAAAGCTACCCTAAGCAAGACCTTGCTTGATAAATTAAAATTGAATTAGAATAACTAAGACATAAATTAATGCCTGCAAATTTGCAGGCATTGTAGTATTATTCAAACCGGTAGCCTCTTAAAAAATCCTTTATCTCCATTCTTTTTTTCCCTTCCAGTTGCAGATTCAGGATACTGATGTAACCGTTGATGCTGGCAAAATGTAAAAATGTTTTTCCATCAGTTTCTATTTCTCCCGGCAAAACCATTGGAACTTTATTTACTTTTTCTGCTTTATATACTTTCAACTTTTTTCCTTTTAAAAAAGTAAATGCAGCAGGGTAGGGCGATAGCCCCCGCACAAGATTAAATACTTCATCCATCTTTTTTGTAAAATCAAGCTGGCATGTTTCAGTAAAAATTTTTGGGGCATGTTGTAGGATGTTTGATGTATTAGCTGTGATGTTGGATTGTGGTTGCTCTTTTAGACTATCATCTGCTAAACCTTTTACTGTTTTTAATAAAAGTTGTGCGCCAATTTCTTTCATCTTATCATGCACTTTACCCGCAGTATCATCTTCAGCAATTGCAAAACTTTCCTGCATTAAAATATCACCGGTGTCAATTTCATGTTTCAGCTTAAAAGTAGTGACGCCCGTTTCTTTTTCTCCATTGATTACTGCCCAGTTTATAGGTGCAGCACCACGGTATTGGGGCAATAAACTTCCATGAAGATTTACGGTTCCCATGGATGGCGTATTCCAAACAAGCTCCGGCAACATTCTAAAGGCAACTACAATCTGCAGGTCTGCATTTAAAGATCTCAGGTCTTCTAAAAATTCAGGATTCTTTAATTTTTCCGGCTGCAGAACTGTAAGATTATTTTCTACTGCATATTTTTTTACAGCACTTTGTTGCAACTCCAACCCACGGCCTCCTGGTTTGTCAGGAGCTGTAATTACACCTACAATATTGCAGCCTGCTTTTACCAAAACATCTAAACTTGCTACAGCAAATTCAGGGGTACCCATAAATACAATTCGCAGAGATTGAAATGTTGACATGGCTACAAAAATACTGATTCACATTTTAAATCAGTCTAAGTTCAAAATTTTAGAAAGTATTTGGGATGTATATCGTTATTCAAAATCTTTATATAATAAATATTTTTTACGAATGGTTTTAAATGCTGCCAGGCCCGGCCCCCAGCTTTTTCTAATTGCTGTTTCTGATCTTCCTTCTTTTATTTGTTGCTGAAACA
>JBKJSJ010000202.1:0-4209 GCA_046595965.1 Ferruginibacter sp. | reverse complement strand
GGCCGATTTGCCTGCAAAAGAACAGAATAAACTAATAAAAATTTTGTGTGCACAGTCGCTGCAGGTAAAAGGCAAAACTACTTTTAAAGAAGAGTTTGTTACTGCCGGTGGCATTACGCTGAGCGAAATAGAGGTAAATACAATGCAAAGTAAACTGGTACCCAATCTTTTTTTTGCCGGGGAAATTATTGATGTAGATGCCGTTACGGGAGGTTTTAATTTTCAAAACGCCTGGACTACAGGGTGGATTGCCGCAAAGGCTATTGGGAATAGTCAATAGTTGCAACACAAAAAGCTGTCATTAGTCTGGGGTTTTTAGGTCTTTAAAAATTGAACTATTTAATTTAGTCGAATCTTATTCCAGATTAGTTTTAAAAAATACCTAATACTTTCAACTATTTTCAATCCTCAGCATTTACCAAATCAACCAATGACCCATTGACTCAATGACAATTGACTATTGACTTATTTAATTACCTTTCCGTCCCGGATGAAAAAAATAGACAAATACATATTAGTAAAATTTCTCACCACTTTCTTTTTTTGTTTGCTGCTGCTTACTACTATTGTAATTGTAGTTGATATAAGCGAACATACGGATGATTTTGTAAAATCTAATTTATCTGCATGGCGCATTATTACAGATTATTATTTTGGGTTTATACCCCGCATTGATGCAATGTTGTTTCCATTGTTTGTTTTTATAGCCGTTATATTTTTTACTTCCAAAATGGCAGGCCGGTCCGAAATTATTGCCATCCTAAGTAGTGGAGTTAGTTATCGCAGGTTTATAATGCCATTTGTAGCCGGAGGAATTATTTTAGCAGGATTGCTTTGGGCGGGTTACCAGTATATAGTGCCAAAAGCAAATCTAATCTGGGGCGATTTTCAAAAAAAATATGTGGATGTGAACATGGGAGGGCTTAAAACAAACAGCAGTTATAAACAGCATCTTTATTTTCGCATAGATGCCAATACTTACGCTGGCATTAACGGGTACGATACCGTTTCTAAAACAGGCATAGGTATGTTTGTGCAGCAGTTTAAAAACAACCAGTTAATCTATAATCTAAGGGCTACCAGTTTTAGTTGGGATACGGCCACCAGCAAATGGAATTTGGTAGCAGTGCAGGAAAGGTTTCTGCAGGAAAAAAAAGAAACCCTTAAACTTAGAGATAAGCTTTCTATGAAATATAATTTTAAACCCATAGACTTAAGAAAAGATGAATACCTGAAAGATCAGATGCCCACTCCCGAACTAGACGCATTTATCAGGCTGGAAAAAATGCGTGGTTCAGAAACATTAAGTACATTACTGGTAGAAAGATATAACCGGGATGCGGTTCCTTTTTCCGTGTTGATATTAACAGTTATTGGTGTATCACTGGCATCAAAAAAAGTACGTGGAGGAAGCGGAATGCACCTGGCAATTGGTTTTATATTGTGCGTACTCTATATTCTCTTTAGCAGAATTAGTGTAGTGTTTGCTACAAAAGGAAGTTTTTCTCCGTGGTTGGCGGCATGGATTCCCAATATTATTTTTGGGATGATAGCATTTTACTTATATAAAAGAGCACCTAAATAAAGCCTTTTCGCAAAGAACTGTACAGCATCTGTATAAATTTTAATATTTAAAAAAAATGTGAATAGTAACACATACTCCTCAAAACCTATTCAACAATTTTATACTCTTTAAAAGACTTAGTGTTTATTCCCAAACTTTATCGTAATACTTTTGTTTTCCAAAGGCAGTCATCGTAATTTTAAGCAATTTATTAATGGGGAGGCGGTTTCAGTAAAAAAAATAATTATTGCCGGCATTTTAATTCACTTTTAAAAATGCCTTATCACTAAATATTATTTAATGTAAGCGGCTGCCAGAAGGGTTCTTTAGCTAAAACTACTATTACATAATGCCAGTATAAATAACATTCAATTATAAAACTATGGGAATTATTAAAGAAAAGTTTAAGCAAAAAGCAGAAAGCGTAGCAGCGGAAATAAAGGAATTATTAAAAGAGCATGGCGATAAAAAAATTGGTGAAGTTACCCTCTCGCAGGTATACCAGGGCATGCGTGGTATTACAGGCCTTGTTACTGAAACTTCTTTATTAGATGCACAGGAAGGTATCCGTTTCAGAGGATATACAATCCCGGAATTACAGCAAAAACTTCCCAAGGCTCCCGGTGGTTCCGAACCCATGCCCGAAGGATTATTTTTACTGATGTTGCTGGGCGAGTTACCTTCCGATGAAAATGTAAATCACCTCACCAGTACCTGGCAGCGCCGCAGCCATGTACCCAATCATGTATTTGCAAGTATAGAAGCACTGCCGGTTTCTGCTCATCCTATGACGCAGTTTGTTATAGCCATTATGGCATTACAAACAGAAAGCCAGTTTGCAAAAAGATATGCAACCGGCATGAGTAAAAAAGATTATTGGGATGCCATGTTTGACGATTCAATGGATTTGATAGCAAGATTACCACGCATCGCTGCGTATATCTATCGCCGTAAGTATAAGGCGGGAGAACATATTCAACCCAATGGTTTATTAGATTGGGCCGGCAATTTTGCACACATGATGGGCTACGACGATGAAGGATTTAAGGATCTCATGCGTCTATACATGACCATTCATGCAGATCATGAAGGGGGTAACGTTAGTGCACACACGACACATCTTGTGGGCTCTGCTCTCAGTGATCCGTACCTCAGTTTTGCTGCCGGTATGAACGGCCTGGCAGGTCCATTGCATGGCCTGGCCAACCAGGAAGTGATTAAATGGATTTTTGAATTAAGAGAACAGATAGGCAGCGATTTGCCCACCAAAGAACAGATAGAAGAATATGTAAAGAAAACGCTGAGTGAAGGAAAAGTGGTACCGGGTTATGGCCATGCCGTATTGCGCAAAACAGATCCACGATTTACTGCACAAATGGAATTTGGAAAAAAACATATGCCCGATGACACACTGGTACAAACCATATGGAATGTATATGAAGCCGTGCCCCCCATTTTAAGTACTATAGGAAAAATTAAAAACCCCTGGCCCAATGTTGATGCACACAGTGGTGCCTTGCTGGTACATTACGGCATGGTGGAATACGAATTTTATACCGTGTTATTTGGTGTGTCAAGATCTCTGGGAGTATTGGCCAGCCTTTGCTGGGATCGAGCCCTTAACTTTCCGCTGGAAAGACCAAAATCTATCACCACAGATTTGGTGAAATTATGGCTACAGGGAAAAGATAACATCTGGGGGGATTAATTTTTAGCAATCATTTTATTTTATAAAATGCCTTGAATTTTTCAAGGCATTTTTAGAAGCTGTTTGAGTTAATTATTTTTGGAACCAGCGGTAGTTCATAGGGGCATCATCGTTGTGTCACTCCCTTGTACTACATATCTTTTTTGAACTTTTATTAAGAAATAGAATAATTATTTTATTTAACTCAAACAGCTTCTTAGTAGGGTAAATTATTTGATGGCAGAGAATTTTGAAAAAATAATTTTTTTTTATATACCACCATCTTAATTTATAAAGTAGTCCAACGGATTACGAGTAAATCTTAAAAGGTAGATACCGACAGAAAATTGGTTGGACTATTTATGGATATAGCCGGAATAAGATTTTGCGTATGTTCACAAATAAAAAAAGGGACCAGGATAAAAATCCAGTCCCGCTTTAAATCCAATATCCTATGAAAAACCGAAGATGACTAAACATTAATCACACCAGAATATTTTATACTAACGGGTAAGGTTAACTGAGAAATTAATTCTACCAAATGTGGATTGCCTCCCAATAATTTAATAACCTGTTTCCCCTCTTTGTGGAAACTTACAGCGTTTAATTGATACCGTTACCGGCATGCTTTGTTTGTAATAGTAAATTAATCTAATATGAAAGATAGGGGTACCGGGATAAATGCAATTAGTGCAAAAAAATCTTGTGGAGGCATTTCTTTTTTTAGTGAGAGTAACGGGCTGCAACCGACGACTTTTTACGCCATGCAAGCTACTTTAAGCTGATAGCATGAAATTACTTCTGATAAAAAAAGGTGTTCAAATTGAACACCTTTTTTTTGGTGGAGAGTATCGGGGTCGAACCGACGACCTCTTGCATGCCATGCAAGCGCTCTAGCCAACTGAGCTAACCCCCCATGAAATTGGACTGCAATATTAGGAAAATTATTTTAAATACT
>JBKJSJ010000013.1:0-4092 GCA_046595965.1 Ferruginibacter sp. | reverse complement strand
GTTTTGGTAGTAAATACATAACCTTTTATGCCGATGATATCACCCAGGTCCAACAGTTTTTTCCAAACGTTTTGGTACATGCTTTTATCTTCGCCGGGGCATATATCATCCTGTTTTATATAAAACTGAATTTTCCCTACTGCATCCTGCAACACTGCAAAGTTGGCCTTACCCATATCCCTGACACTCATAATGCGGCCAGCCAGGCATACCTCTGCAAAATCTGCCTTGTTTTCTTCTCCCTTATAATTCTCTTTAATATAAGCCGAATTAGTATTAACCGGGTACAAAGCAGCCGGGTAAGCATCTATACCCAAATTGGTTAGCTCCATTAATTTTTCTCTTCTAATAATTTCCTGCTCAGATAAATGTTGTATGCTCATATTATTTTAAATTCGGCAGCAAAGGTAACCCATGCAGGGCATGCAGCCAAGCCCGGTACAAAAAGCAGTTTTGTTTTTAACAGCCTTGGCTTTTATCTTGGCAACATACTTGCAATAGGTATAACAAACCTCTTAACTATGCGTAAATTATTTACATTAATTATTGCTGTTGTTACCCTCAGCTCTTGCGAAATATTAAATCAGCTACCTACCGGAGCTGTCGGCGGCGTACTTACGCAGGCCGAAGCCGGTCAGGGTATTAAAGAAGCCCTTGGGCAAGGGCTAGTAAAATCTGTTTTACAATTAAATTCGGTGGATGGATTTTTCAGGGATGCAGCTTATAAAATTCTTTTGCCCCCCGATGCAAAAAAAATAGAAAATACGTTAAGAACAATTGGTTTCAACAGTCTTGTTGATAAAGCTATTTTACAAATAAACCGTGGTGCAGAAGATGCCGCCGGTTTTGCCAAACCTATTTTTGTAGATGCCATTAAAAGCATGACCCTGCAGGATGCTATTGGGCTGGTAAAAAATGGTGATACCAGCGCCACGCATTTTTTCCGGGTTAAAACAACGGAGAAGTTACTGGCCGCATTTAAACCCGTTATACAATCTTCACTGAACAAAGTGGATGCCACCAAATATTATGGCGACCTCGTCTCTACCTACAATGGTCTGCCCACCACATTCAAAAAAATTAATCCTGACCTTGCCAGCTTTGTTACAGACAGGGCCATTGTAGCACTATTTGATCTAATAGCTAAGGAAGAAATAAACATACGATCTAACTTTGCTGCAAGAACAACAGATATTTTAAGAAAGGTTTTTGGGCAGAAGTGGTAATAATTATTCGCATGATTTATAGCATCCAAAAATTACTGTTGCCTAAAAATATATTTACTTTTAATCCTATAATGACTTTTTAAGGGACGACTAGGTAAGTAAAGCCAAAAAAGAAATATTGATAGCAAGGCTGAGTTTAAAATAAAGATTTGAAAGAATAATTATTTCGATTTAAAAAATTCATTGGCAGCCTTTACACCATTGTTATACAATAATAATTTATCCTGTTGTTTTGTCTTTCTTATTTTGGATGAAACATTTCCCTGGCTTACATAAATAGTTCTGCCTTTTTCATTTTCCTGGCCGGGATATTTTCGGCTGAGTGTTTCCATAAGCAGGTTAGTAAAGGCAGCCAGGTACTGCGATAATTTTTTAATTTTGTATGCAGGAATAATATTGCTGTTATTTTGTATTGAATCTATCTGCTGGGGCCGTTCTAATTTAATACCAATAGTCTGGCGGTTAAATTTTAGTTTTTCGCAAAGAACAGTATTAGACCCGTAAAATTCGCAAGTGTCAAACATGCTGATGGGGTAATTGCTCAGCATGCCACCATCTACATAATAATTAGCGAAAGAAAGGGTATCTGTTTTTTTCAATCTTTTCAATTGATTATCCAGTGCTACGGGTTCAAAATATAAAGGTATTCCCCCGCTTATTCTTGCAGCCAGTGCAATGGGCATACCGGGTGTATTGGAAAAGGAAAATATTTCCAGTTGTTGCTTGCTAAGGTTGGTACCTGTGCAGTACAAATCTTTAAAGACGGGATTTATTAAATGCAGCTCGTGCAGTTGGGCAAAGGTTAATTGTGGGTTGCCTGTTTTATAGGCAACAATTTGTTGCAGCCATTTTTCAAAAGCCTTTCCTTTATAAATACCAAAATCATTTTTAAACCTCCTGTATTTTCCAAGCACGCCACCTTTGCCATCATTAAATCGCTGGAGCCTAAGTTCCAGCATCATGCTGTCTATTTCGGAAGCACTGTAACCAATGCTCACCATCATACCTGCAATGGAACCGGCAGAAGTGCCGCCTACTTTTTCTATCTGCTGCAATATGCCTTTTTCTTCCAGCACACTAAATACGCCTGCATAAGCCAGCCCACGTACGCCCCCTCCTTCCAGCACCAGGTTTTTATAATCGTATTTTTTTTGTGCAAAACAACAGGCAGGAAATAATATTAATACCAGCAGTTTTTTCATGAAGCGAAAATAAATGATAGTTGCTGTATTGAAAGTTAAATGCAGATTAATTTATAAGACTGCAAAATTTGAAAGCTTTTGATGTAAATTAATTTAAGGCTAATAACACCTGCCAGGCTTCGTTTACTTTTCCGTGGTCTAATAACTCCTTTGCATACCGGTGCAGTTCTGCTTCCATATCGGTGGGGTTGATAGAAAAATATTGAATAATATTTTTAAGCTGATCGTCATTAAAAGAAGGATCTACAAACGGCAGTTCATTTACATTGGCCAATTGCCCCAGGTTATTGCCCGATAAAATTTTGCTGCTGCGGATGCTTTCCGGCAGTACATCTACACCAATACCCAACTGTGTATTGGGCTTGGCCACCTTAAATAAATTGGTTTCATCTACCCGGCAATACCAGTCGCCGCCGAGCCTCGCTACATGATGCATTTTGGCCTGGTCTATTTTTCCATCTGCATTTAAAATGCTTTCATTAATATGCATTACCAGCACTTCTGCAATTATCAGGTTACCGGCTCCGCCTTGTGTACCCAGGGGTTTTACCTCTGTAATCTTACACTCCAATTTTATTTTACATTCTCTTACCATGGGCGGCTGCACTACTGTTGCCGACTGCATGGTAAATCCTGCTTTTTCAAATTCATTAATGCCTTTGGCAAATTCGCAACTGGCCAGCGATGTTTGCTGTACCATGCCATAGTCCACTATATTAATCACCACTTCAGGTACCTCTAATACATTTTGCAAAGTATGCTTGGTACTATTGTCTCTCACCCTCCTTGCAGGAGAAAAAATAACAATAGGTGGATTGGAAGAAAATAAATTAAAAAAGCTGAAGGGACTTAAATTAATATTTCCTTCTTTATCTATGGTAGAAGCAAAACAGATGGGTCGGGGAGCTATAGCGTGCTGCAGGTAGTTTTGAACATCGGCTGGCTCAATATCTTTAAGAATAATTTTTTTATCCATTTTTCTTTAATGCTAAGATTGAAAAATCGCTCTCTTCTTCCACCATTGTATTACTCAGTTTGCCCAGCCCATCTATTTCCATTTCCACCACATCGCCTGCTTGCAACCATTGTTCTTTATAATCCGGATCATTTAATTTTCCGGTGCCGTTCAATTCTAAGAAACAGCCGGTGCCTGCTGTGCCGCTACCAATTACATCGCCGGCATAAAGGGTTACGCCATAGCTGCTGCGTTCTATTATTTCAGCAAAAGTCCAGTCCATATCGGCTACATTTCCCTGGCTTACCTGCACACCGTTTACACTGCATTTCATATTAAGGTTCCATGCTTTGCCGGTATGATTTTCTTTGCAGGGCACTTCATATTGTTCCAGTTCATCAAGGGTAACCAACATGGGGCCGATGCATGTTGCAAAATCTTTTCCTTTTGCCGGGCCAAGATTGAGCAACATTTCTTCCATTTGCAATCTTCTCGCACTCAAATCATTCATAATCATCAGGCCCGCAATATATTCATCCGCATCTGCAGCTTTGATATTTCTGCCAGGCCGGTTTATTACGATAGCTACTTCCAGTTCAAAATCAAGTTTTTCAAAATGATCCGGCATACAATAAACATCTCCGGGGCCCTGTATGCTGTTATGATTGGTAAAATAAAATATAGGGTATTGATCAAATTCGGGGATCAT
>JBKJSJ010000476.1:0-16381 GCA_046595965.1 Ferruginibacter sp. | reverse complement strand
GGAGAACTGGAGATAGGGCAAGTAAGTTCAATGATTCGTTCTATTGAGCCAGCAGCAGCCATTGTAGCAGAAATTTGGGAGGAGTATAACCGCCTGCGGATGCTTTGCCAAGAATAAAACTATTATATTTGCGCCAATTAAAAATAATTTAACTCAACCCTCATACAAATGCATATTGCAACTCGGAGTATTTTATTAAAAATATTCATTTTTACCGTAATATTTTTTAGCAGTTTTTCAGCCTATTGCCAGCCTCCGGTAGAAACACCCACTTCATCTGAAGTATCAGGCCAGTTAGATCCAAAAAATTTATCACAACCTCAGTTGCGTGCTTTACTGGAAGATAAAAACCAGGAAACAGGAAAAGATAAAAATGCTGAATTTTATAAGAATAATAAAATAGAAAAAGACAGCGTGGTAGAAGATGCTATCAGAAACAATGCTTATAGCCCTAAAAATACTTATGGTGCCAATGTTTTTGCTAATGCATCAGTTACCGATTTGTCTGAACTTTCTACCCCTCCATTAGATTATCCCATTGGTGTAGGCGATCATATTGTAGTTTCTATGTGGGGAGCTGCCGAGTTTCAGGAAGATTATGTGGTGGCCAGGGATGGAGCCATTTTTCCAACCAGTTTAGGTAAGATAAGTGTTCAGGGACTTACATTTGATAATATGCGTTCCATTGTGTATTCCCGTTTTAGATCGGTAGTTCCGGCAGGCACTAATATTTCTATTTCTTTGGGTCAGCCAAGATCTATCAATGTAAACGTGGTGGGAGAAGTAAGAAAACCCGGCCCGCTTACTGTATCTGCATTTAGCAATGCATTTAATGTTATAGGACGTGCAGGTGGAATTACAGAATTTGGAAATTTAAGAAATATCATCATTAAAAGAAATGGCCGCCAGATAGACGAAATAGATGTGTACGAGTACCTGAATACCGGGGAGTTTGGAAAACATATTTACCTGCAAAACAATGATTTTGTAATTATAGGTTTTGTGGAGAAAAAAGTTTTGGCTACAGGCCAGTTTAAACGGCCCATGTATTACCAGCTAAAAAAAGAGGAAGGCGTAAGAGCTTTATTAAAATATAGCGGCGGGTTAAATGCAGATGCATTGGGCTCGGCACTAAAAGTAATAAGAAGCGTAGATGAAAAACAGGTGCAGCGGGATGTAAATGCCAATGCCATTATACAGATTGCTGGAGAAGATTTTCCGTTACTGGATGGGGATGTGGTAAAAGTAGATTTAATAAAGCCCGGCATTATGAATAAAGTAGAAATAAGGGGAGAAATTACCTACCCCGATTTTTATGAGCTTAGGCCAGGTGACCGGTTGTTTGACCTGATAAACCGGGCAGGCGGGGTAACAAGAAATACTTATCTGCCCAGGGCTTATGTATTCAGAGGTGCAGGTGATTCTACCAACCTTCAATCAGACAGGCTAGAGATAGATCTTACGGGTGTAAATAATAATGAAACAAATAGCCTGAGTAATGTACAGTTACAGTCAAATGATGTGGTACAATTATTTTCTACCAGCGAGTTTAGTGAGCAGCAATACGTAGAAATTTATGGAGAAATACGCAAAGCAGGTAAGGTTACCAAATATGGAGGTATGACGCTTCAGGATCTTTTATATTTAAGTGGAGGCATAAAGCAATCTGCAGAATTTGGCCGGTTGGAAATATCCAGCATTGTTGATATAGACTCAGCCAGGCAGGGTTTAAAACCAACCCGAACAGTTGTTCGTTCTTATGCTATTCTTCCCAATCTTATATTAGACAGTGCAGCTTCCAAAGTATTATTAAGACCCTATGACCAGATATTTGTGAGAAAAAATCCAACATTTGAATTGCAGCAGAACATAGAATTAAAAGGATTGGTAAAATACCCAGGCTTATACCCCAAGCTATCCAGGTTTGAAAGACTCTCTTCTTACATTGAAAGAGCAGGCGGTTTTAAAGACAATGCCAACCTAGGGGGAGCAATACTTTTTAGAAGTAAAACAGAATATTTCAGGGAAAAAGCAATTTATAAACCCTCTTTTGATACTAATGGAATTCCTAAATTAGATAGCTTATCGGCTATGGCAAATGAAGTAGATGAACCAGTAAGTATTGATTTGTATAAAGCACTCCGGTACAAAAAAAGCAAACATGATATTATATTACAGGAGAATGATGTCGTGTTTGTGCCGGAGATAAATCCCTTTGTTACCATTAAGGGAAGTGTTCAATCGCCTTTAAAAATAGCTTATGATAAAGAACATAGCAACCTGATGTATTATATAGATAAAGCGGGTGGGTTTGGTATTAAGCCATGGAAGAAAAGAGTATTTGTAACTTATGCAAATGGTAAGAGCCGCAGAACTAAGAACTTTCTCGTGTTCCATTTTTATCCCAAGGTGGAAGAAGGATCTGTTGTAAACGTACCAGTGAAAGCTGCGGGCCAGGAATTGGGCGATGCAGTGAAAGCAGTACTCGTAGCAGCAGTGCCTGTAATATTGACGGGTATTATATTTAAATACATTAAATAAAATTAATTAAAGTGACTTCAAAAGAACTGGTACAAAAATTATTTATTAGGTTTAAAAAGTTTAGGTGGCTTATTTTTTTTACTGGTATTATAGTAGCAGCAATGCTGTTCTTTTATGCCAGGAGTATTCCCCCGCTTTATACTGCCAGAACATCTGTATTCCCATTAACGGCTTCAAATGAAAATTCGGGAGCCAGCAGTGCAATCTCTGCTTTGCTTGGTGGAGGAGAAACAGCTAAGAGCCTTAGCCAGGAAGCTTCTATAAATATTGTAGAACTGGCTCTAAGCAGAAACACCAGGGAGGCGGTTGCATTGCAACGGTTGCCACAGTTTGGCAATAAAAGGGTGGCAGACCTCTTAATTGAAAACTATAACAGCAAAAAAAACTTTTACACTCCTGCTATAAAAGCGCCCACTGATGAGGCAGCACTTGCTGCATTAGGCGGAAACATGCTTCATAGTGATTTTATAGCAAAAACTGCTAAAAGCGGTATTCTGGAATTATATTACAGCAATACCAATCCAGATATTATTACACCTATCAGCTATGCCATGATAGATAAAATATCTCAATTTTATATTGACCTTAAAACTAAAAAAGCAAAAAAAGATTACGATTTTACGCTTAAAAAAATAGATTCTCTTCAGCAAATACTAAACACTTACGATAGAAGAGCCATTGTAATGGCTAACACTACACTCTTTGTGCCCCAGGGCAAAATTGAGTACAGCATACCAAAAGAGAATCTTATTAATGCAAAGGAAAGAGTGATGAGGCAGAGAGAAGGATCGGCTAATAACCGGGAAGAGGCATTATGGAGATTGCAGAAAGCAACTCCAATTATTGACATACTTGACAGGCCTGTCCCTCCCTTTTCTGTTACCAAGACTTCTTCCATGATCTATGGCTTGTTGGGATTTTTCCTGGGTTGTTTTCTGGCTTTAGCACTGGTAACTGCTCCGTTAATATCTAAATACGTAGAGGCAGAAACCAACAAGGCAATTTTTGGAAAAGATGAAGTAGTGGTTAAACCGGTTGACTATCATTATACAGAAGAAAAAGTTTAAACAAAAAAAATGGGGTCAGTTTTGCTGACGCCATTTTTTTATACTATGCCTGAAAAAAATCAGGATTTTTTAAACGCCCATTTTATCATTTCTTTCCAGCTTGGTTTTTTACCATACATTAAAATACCGGTGCGGTAAATTTTTCCTGTTATCCAGGTAAAGAATAAAAAACTTGCCAGCAACAGCAGCATAGATGTTATTAGTTGCCAGTTAGGTATATCATAAGTAATGCGCCCCATCATTACAATAGGAGAGGTTAATGGAAACAGGCTTCCAAATACCGCCATGTTACTATGAGGATTGTTGATGGAGTTGGTCATGATAACAAATCCTAAAATGATAGGCATTAATATTGGGAATACTAATTGCTGAGCTTCCTGCTGATCTTCACTTACCACACTACCAACTGCAGCAAATAAAGAAGCATAAGTTAAATATCCCGCCAGGAAATAAAACAAAAACAATAATACAATTTTTGTTATAGGCAGCGAAGATAAGCCCTGCGTAAGGGTTGCCAGTTTATTGGCATCCATATCCGAAGCAGCTCCATTGGCTACCTGGTTCATCATATCGGGAAAAATAAGTGGAATGGCCAATTGCAAAAGCAGCATAATAACAATCCAGATGGCAAACTGGGTTAGGCCTACTGCGCCAATACCTAATATTTTTCCCAGCATGAGTTGAAAAGGTTTTACCGAACTGATAATTACTTCTGCAATACGGTTGGTTTTTTCTTCCATCACTCCACGCATTACCTGCGTGCCATAAATAATCATCATCATATAAATTAAAATGCCGCAGGCAAAAGATACTGCATAAGCAATTCCTGCACTCCCTTTTTTGCTTCCCTCTTTTGTGTCTATGGTATTTTCTATTTCTGCATCTGCTTCAATACTTTTAAATACTGCAGGGTCAATACCGTTGTTGGTAAGCCGTTTATTTTCTATGGCATTATTAAGCAGTTTTTCCAAAGCATTTGTATTAGCCAGGCTTAGCGACGACTGGCTGTGAACTACAAATTTTTTCGGTTTGTTTACATCAAAAGCGGGTACATATAAAAAAGCCTGGTATCCCTGCTCTTTATATTTTGATGCAAAACTGGCGGCGGGTTCATTTTTTAAAATACTTACTTTAAGCAGTTTGCTTTTAGTGAGTGCCGAATCGCTGAATATTCCGGCATCATCAATAACAGCAACAGAAGTTTCTTCTGTGCCACCTTTAATAGATATAGCAATGATGATGGCATAAAACGCAACTATTACAAGTGGAACCAGGATAGTGGTGAGTAAAAAAGATTTCTTTTTTACCCGGCTAAAATATTCCCTGTTTATTATTAAAAATATTTTGTTCATTTTATTTGCTTAAAATATTATTGAATGGTTTCAAATTGCCTGGCATTTTTGGTGTCTTCTACCAGGGTAATAAAAATATCGTTGAGCGATGGAAGTACTTCATTAAAGGATTCTATCATTACAGACTGGTTAATGAAAAAGGAAAGCACATCATTGGGAGTTGTATCCTTATCAAGCCGTATAAGAATTTGATCTGGCTGATATTTTACTACTTCAAAGATATGTGTCATCAATTGTTCGGGCAGCAGCTTTGCACCAACCTGGTAAATGTTTTCTTTAAAATCCTGCTTTACATCTTTTACTGTGCCATCCAGTATTTTTTTTCCTTTATTAATCAGAACAATGTGGTCGCAGATTTCTTCTACCTGCTCCATGCGGTGTGTACTAAAGATGATGGTGCTTCCCTTGGCCGCCAGGTTAAATATTTCATCTTTAATGAGATTGGCATTTACAGGATCGAGGCCACTAAAGGGTTCGTCCAGTATTACCAGTTCAGGCTCATGCAATACCGTGGTTACAAACTGCAGCTTCTGGCTCATACCTTTACTAAGGTCTTCCACTTTTTTATTCCACCAACTCTGCATTTCAAATTTTACAAACCATTCTTTTACTTTTTGTGTAGCATCAGAGTGGCTTAGTCCTTTAAGGCGGGCCAGGTAAACGGCCTGCTCCCCAATCTTCATTTTTTTATAAAGCCCTCTTTCCTCGGGCATGTATCCAATATTTTTAAAATCGCTTAAGGGGTCAAATGGTTTACCATTAAAAATAAGTGAGCCACTATCAGGATAAAATATTCCTGTTATCATTCTAAGCAAAGTGGTTTTGCCGGCACCATTTGGGCCGAGCATTCCAAAAATACTGCCCTTGTCTATATTAAAACTAATATCGTCCACTGCCTTTTGGCTGTCAAAATATTTCTTCAGGTTTTGTAATTCCAGTAAATGCATATTGTTTTAATTTATATCGATAAATATAGAACCGATTTTGCAATAATGTTTATTATAGGGATGAATGGCTACAATAAATAATCCCGGTTGCTATCGGGAGTGAGCAGCCAATTTTTCTATCAGTACAGCCGCCACTCGTTCTCCATCCATGGCGGCACTTACAATTCCGCCGGCATATCCTGCGCCTTCGGCACAGGGGTATAAATTTTTTATCTGTGGATGACAAAGTAATTCAGCATGCCTTGGAATGCGCACCGGGCTTGATGTACGGCTTTCGGTAGCTACTACTACTGCTTCATTGGTAAAATATCCTGTGCCGCCGGTTTTGCCCCGCATCTTTTTGCCAAATGCTTTAAAACCCTCTGCCAGTGATGTATAAATAAATGAGGGCAATACTGTTTGCAAATCTGCAGCATGCAACCCTGGAAGGTAAGAGTTAACGGGCAGTTCAGTTGAAATTTTTTTGGAAACAAAATCGGCCATCCGCTGTGCAGGTGCTATAAATTTTCCACCTCCCGCCATGTATGCTTTTTCTTCTACCCTCTGCTGAAAATACATCATCAATAATGGATGATTTATTCCTAAACTTTCTAAACCTTCTAAACTCTCTAAACCTCCTAAACTCTTTAAACTTTTTAAAGCATCCACTTTTTCTACCTGTACCACCATACCACTGTTGGCAAATGGATTGTTTCTTTTAGATGGGCTCCAGCCGTTTACCACCAGCTCTTTATCATTAGTAGATGCAGGAGCAATAATGCCACCGGGACACATGCAAAAAGAAAAAACGCCCCTGGCCTCTACCTGCTGCACCAGGCTGTAGGATGCGGGTGGCAAAAATGCTCCCCTTGTTTCACAATTGTACTGAAGACTGTCTATAATTACCTGGGGATGTTCAATTCTTACACCCAGGGCAAAGGGCTTGGCTTCTATTAAAATATTTTTGCTGTGTAATAAACTAAAAATATCCCTTGCAGAGTGGCCGGTGGCTAAAAGGTATGCATCAGCGACAATCTTTTCTCCATCTGCTGTTTCTATATGAACAATGGCTTCTTTCTGCACAGAAAAGTTTACCAATTTTTTTTCAAATAAAACCTCTCCTCCGCAGTCCGTAATCAATTGCCTCATGGCTGTAATAATATGTGGTAGTTTGTTGGTACCTA
Organism: Ferruginibacter sp.; assembly: GCA_046595965.1. Classification (GTDB taxonomy): domain Bacteria; phylum Bacteroidota; class Bacteroidia; order Chitinophagales; family Chitinophagaceae; genus Ferruginibacter. Next base: position 9,311 of record JBKJSJ010000476.1, on the reverse strand, counting down.
TGTGTGGATGTGCATCGAAGAGGATATTTTCCGGAGCACCAAAATGAACAAATAATTGAAGGATACGATTGATGTCGCCCCGCTTATTGCTCCGGGTATATAATTTTCCATCGCTGTAAGTGCCTGCACCACCTTCGCCAAAACAATAATTGCTTTCAGGATTTATAATGCCTTCTTTATTTAATTGAGCAAGATCCCTGCGGCGGGCTCTTACATCTTTACCTCTTTCTATTATAATGGGTTTAATGCCTGCTTCTATCAGTTTAATAGCCGCAAATAAACCGGCAGGGCCTGCACCCACAATTAAAACTTTTTTTGCCGCCTGTACCACATCTTTAAATTCAAATGCAGCCGCAGGCCGGTTTTTAAAAGGCTCATCTATAAAAGCATTTAGCTGCAGGTTGATAAAAATAGTTTTACCCCTGGCATCAATAGATTTTTTTTGAATATGGTATCCGCTGATGGAGACCAATTTTTTACCAGCCGAGGAGGCAATGTATTTTTTTATGATGGCAACATCGGCTGCCTGGGAAGGCAATAATTTTAAAAAGATTTTTTGCTGCATACCCCGCCTGGTTTAAAGAGAATTGCTCGCTTACTGTAAGGCTGCGTATAGATGCAAATGTACAAGTGAGAGACACAACGATGTTAGATAGTTATTCTAAAACCCGTAAACCCCTAAATCCTCTGAGGAAGACTTTTGAAGTAATTAAATATATGATTGGTTATTCCTAGTCTTAAAACCAATTATTAAATCAATTTAAAAAAAATAACCTGAAAATATAAGTGCTTCAAGTTTCCTTTCACACCGAAATACTTTGGGGCAAAGGAGACGGAAGGGATTTTTAAAACGGCAAATCATCTACTGCATCAGGAGCAGTAGCAGAAAAAGTATCCAGCGGCTCCATGTATTCATTTCCAATGGGGCTATTGCCCTGTGGGCCAGGTTGTAATATCTGCTCAATGCGCCATGCATCAAGGTTTGTGATATAATTAGTTACCCCATTTTTTTCCCACTTGCTTCCCTTAATATTAAAATACACTTTTATTTCGTCGCCAATATTTACCCGGTCAATGATGGAAGTTTTATCCTGAACAGATTGAAACTTTACATAAGATAAAATAGATCTGCCATTAACGTCATCAGATTTTTCTACAGCAAACTCTCTTGTTTTAAAAGTTTCTGTGCGTTGCACAACATCAAATTTTGCTACCAGCTTACCGGTTAATTCGTAACTCATACTATTCATGTTTAAGGATCAAAAATAACTTTATTTTGGTGATATTGATAAATCCATATTTGTGTAAATGAAAATTGGCAGCCGGGTTTGGTTTTTAGTTCTGTAACATGAATGATTGCCAGCCTTAAAATCGTACCAGCAGCCAAGTGAAATTTTTTACATGTGAATAAGTATTTGGCAAAAGAAACTATTTAAAAAAAAATAAAATAAAACGAATAATTGTGCTAACCTTTACACAGTTTGAATTGCAGCCGAAAATTAATAATAAGCAGAAAGTCCATACTGTGGTTAATGCGGAAAAAACAAATGAATAAAAAATTTTTTTTTCAACAAATTATTTTGATATTCGCTGTCCTGCCAAAATTAAAATCACAAGAAAAAAGATTTTATTTCTGACAGCCAATCCCGGAGAAAATAATTGCACTTAATATATATATAATTGCTTAAGGAATTAAGATGGATAAAGCTTTTGAAAAAGTTTGGACTAATTGTTTAGAGATAATTAAAGACATAGTAGAATGGCAACATTTTAAAACATGGTTTGAACCCATAAGGCCTGTAGGGTTAAAAGAAAAAATTTTAACCATACAGGTACCAAGTCAGTTTTTTTATGAGTACCTTGAAGAGCACTATGTTTCTTTACTTGCTAAAACATTAAAAAGAGAGTTAGGTAAAGAAGCCAGGCTGGAGTACAGGATAATGGTAGATAGTGGTAACAGTAAAAATAAACCACTCACCATGGATGTACCCGGCCACGGTTACAAATCATATTCAAACAACGAAATGGACTTTCCACTGGTAATAAATAATCCTGTTAAAAACCCCTTTGTTATTCCGGGTTTAAAAAAGATGCAGATTGATTCTCAGTTGAACCATTCTTATATCTTTGAATCCTTTATAGAAGGAGACTGCAACCGGGTGGCCCGCCGTGCAGGAAAAACAGTAGCAGAAAAACCAGGCACCACTTCTTTTAATCCCCTGGTAATTTATGGCGGTGTTGGTCTGGGAAAAACGCACCTTGGCCAGGCCATTGGCAATGAAGTAAAAAGGCTGCATCCAAACAAAGTAGTGCTGTATGTAAGCTCCGAAAAATTTATCAACCAATTTATAGACCATGGCCGTAACAATGCCATAAATGACTTTATACATTTTTACCAGTTAATAGATGTATTGATAATTGATGATATACAATTCTTTAACCGGGCAGAAAAATCGCAGGATGCATTTTTTTCTATTTTTAATCACCTGCATCAAAGTGGCAAGCAACTCATACTTACCAGCGACAAATCTCCCAAAGACCTGGAAGGGGTTCAGGAAAGATTGCTCAGCCGCTTTCGCTGGGGCTTAAGTGCCGATTTGCAGATGCCTGATTATGATACCAAGATAGAGATACTTGAAAACAAAATGAAAGCAGATGGCTTAGAAATGCCCCGTGAAGTAGTAAAGTATATTGCCTATAATATTAATAGTAATGTACGGGAACTGGAAGGTGCACTCATTTCATTGTTGGCACAATCTTCGCTGAATAAACGGGAAATAGATCTTGAATTGGCTAAAAAAGTACTAAGAAATTTTGTAAAATCATCCAGCAAGGAGATCACCATAGATGCCATTCAAAAAATGGTATGCGAATATTTTGATGTGCCTTATGATAAGCTGCTGCAAAAAACCCGCAAGCGGGAAATAGTGCAGGCAAGGCAGATTACTATGTTTCTTTCCAAAGCATTTACAAAAAATTCATTAAAAACCATTGGCGAGCATTTTGGTGGAAGAGATCATACCACTGTTATTCACAGTTGCCAAACTGTAAAGGATTTGATGGATACAGATAATTTATTTAAAGAAAGTGTATTGGAGCTGCAGCAAAAAGTACAATTGGCAGCCATGTAATGTTCTTCTCAAAAAAATATTAAATCCGGGTGCGTTGGTATCCGGATTTTTAATTCACACACATTATAAAAAATAAATGGGGGTTCCATATATTAAGAGTCATATTGCGATGAGCCTTTCCTTTTTATTTTTTCCTATAAAAAAATAACCGTAATAAATCATAAACAAGTGGTAGAATGATAGCATAAAGTATTTTCTGGTTTTATCTATTTAGTTTTGGGTGGTATGGTATTGAATTGTATTTTTGCTGCCCCTTAAATAAGGGCAGGTTAAAAGAGGAGAGGTGCCTGAGTGGCCGAAAGGAACGGTTTGCTAAATCGTCGTACGGGTTAAACTGTACCGTGGGTTCGAATCCCACCCTCTCCGCAAAAAAGTTCTTTCCCAAGTATTTAGTTCGGGATGTAGCGTAGCCCGGTTATCGCGCCTGGTTTGGGACCAGGAGGTCGCAAGTTCGAATCTTGCCATCCCGACATACATCACATTGCCTTCCTTAAAAACAGGAAGGCATTTTTGTTTTCTAAATTCACAATTTTAGCTGATTTCAACAAAGAGTTTGGAGAAAAACTAAAAGCATTTGCTGAATAAAGAGGGTTGGTATTTAATTCATGTAATACAGAATGGGACAGAGGGCTTTAATAAAAAGATTAACCTTTCTGGGTGTTGGTTGGTATTTTGCAGCATGTCCTGTGTGTTCATTGTTTTCTGAAATAATAATCGCTAAGTGCTTTTACAATTTCCATGGGTTTAGCTTCGTCTGTATTTGTGAGAAGGATAATGGTTAACCCATCATTTACAAAACGCATATAAACAGATTTAAAGCCTGTATTAGAACCACCATGTCCAATAAATTTATGCCCATTGTTTTCATTAATGTACCATCCATAACCATAATAACTTTCTTCTTTATCTGAGGTTTTTATATAGGGCTGCCAGAGTTTTCCCCAATTGTCTTTTTTAAGAATAATCTTTTTTTCACTGATCGTCTTCTCCCATTTAATCATATCTGATGAAGTGGAAAGAAACCCACCACTGGGCCGTATAGCATACATGGGAGTGGCCTTTACCAGTATATCATGGTTATGCATATATCCATTGGCCCTGTTTGGAATGATCAGGTAAAAATCTGTCAGGAATGTATGGTTCATGCCTGCCGGTACAAATAATTTTTCATGAATATAATCCTGCCAGGGCATGCCACTTACCTGTTTTATAATTTCAGCCAACATATAATAGCCTACGTTACAATACTCAAATTTTTCGCCTGTTTTAAAATTCAATGGTAGGTTGTAAGTAGCTTTAATAATGTCTAAATCGGGTTGAATTTTAAAATTGTCATACGCAAGACTTTCTCTCTTCAGGCCTGATGTGTGCGACATAAGATTTTTTATCTGAATGGGGCGCCATGTCTCAGGGGCATCCGGGAAAAATTTATGTACCGAATCTTCAATATTCAGTTTTCCTTCTTCCATTAATTTCATAATTGCTGTTGTAAAAAACTGCTTACTTACAGAGCCCAGTCTAATTACGGTTTCAGCCGTTACAGCTATATTTTGCTCTACATTGGCCAATCCATAACCCTTGTTAACAACCGGTTGCCCATTCTTTATTACAGCAAGCGAAAGACCTACAATTTTTTGTTGCGCCATCATTTGCTTAATGATAATGTCGGTGCTATCCCGTTGGGCAAAAGAGAGACCGGGGAGAAATAGAAATAATAATAATTTGCACATATACGGCTATTTTTTTATTTAGGGAGAACAATATAATTCGCTTTTTTTTAAATGAGAAAATTTTCATTTACCAGGTCAATACAAATTGTTTACAACAAACTTCCCAAAGCACGGTCCTTCTCCATCCAAAAAAACATTGATTATTTCAGGTGCTTCAGCAGTAGTCCACCAGTTCATAAATTTTACATTTCTAAGAATATTATTTATCCTCGTATATCTGCCACCATATCCTGCTACATTGTACCTGATGGGATATTGTTTGTTCTTGTCATAATTACGAGGTAATAGTATTGACGCCTTTAATCTCATCCCTTTTTTCCACCAATTGGATAATGTATCGCTTTTGAAATCTACTACTCTTGCCAATGAGTGTTCGTCAACTTTTCTTATTGGTATTTGCTGGTCAAGTAAAAATTTCAACTCCGTTGATTGAGTTAAATGGAGTTTTTGTTTTTTACTGTAAACATTCCCCGGTGCATCAATTCTTGACTCATAGGTATCCTGGTCCCACAGCATTTGTACGTAGTAATCACCGGCAGGAACTTTATCTAATGTTCAAGTTGGAGTTCTGGACCAGGTTGGGTCGCCTTTAATTTTCAATCCTTTTTTTGTATTAATGTCATTTATGTTTTTGGCAAAAATGAATGTTTTTGATTTTGGATTAGGCCAGGTTTGTGTGCGTGGCTCTGCTATTGAATCCAGACTGAGAAAAATATACAGTCTCCCTTCTTGCTTAAATGACGCTTACATTTTTTCACCCACTGAAAGATTTATTGAAACAGGGAATTCCTTCTGCTGAGCAAATCCTTTTAAGGTGAGTAAACAAAGCAGTCCGGCAACTATTAGTGTTTTGTTATTCATTGTCTTTTTCATCATCATAAAATAATTTTTGTTTTACTCTCTTAAAATTTGTTTTTATATAGTATCATTTTTGCCTCTGGCAAAACATTAATCCATTCCTTTTTTATCCAGGAAAATCAATAAACTGGTAGCCTTCGCTTTTATTTGGTTAAGCCAGCGCAACTGAGCTATGCAACCCCTTCTAAATGCACGTATTTTATTAAAATAGGTATTGGTTGCCTTTATATCGGTATTTATCAGGGTTGCATTGCTGTCTAATGTGCTATAAGAAAATCATTGAATTATGCGCATTGATACTAATCTGCTGAATGTTTTCTAATACATCCTGATGAATAAGCATTCTCCTTACCAAGGCATCATAGGAAATGATTCTATCGGCAATTTGTTTATCCTGTATCAGGCGCAGACCTCCTGCAAATTTTAATTGTTGAATGGTTCTGTCAGTGTAAATAAAATCTGAGAAACCGCTTGAATTTTGCACCACGCTTTTTAAACAATCCGGAGACGTTATACCATGTGTGAGTGAATCAAAACAGGCATCCATAACATTGAGGCTGGATTCTTGTGCTGCTAATTCAGCTATCTGAATGCCGCACTGTGTGGTATCAGTTTTCAGGTCTGCATATAAAGAACGGACGTATTGTTTACCTCTTTCTTTTTCTATTACATGCTCTAATTGGTATTCGGCCAGGAACCCACAGAATACAGCAAGGAATAACATTAAAAATTCCCAGAAATATTCTCTCCATGTTTTCTTTCCATGACCAGGATGCGTATGATGATGTACTTCCATATTTTCAGTTTCTGATGCTGTATTTGAGGTTGATTGTTCTTTTAATGCAGTAATAGCAGGTATTTCAGCCGAGGTACCGTTTTTTTTCTGTGGGCTTTCGGGCTTGTTCTCAGCTTGCCTTTCTTCTTTATGCTCGTCACTCATGTTTTAAATAATCTTCTTTTTGTAAGAAACTAATCATCGTTACAACAGGGAAAAACTACCTGCTGGTTACAATGCAAATCAGTTAAGCTTTGGCAGCACTATATCATTGAAAATACTTTTTTCGGCTGTCATGGCTTCTATGTCTGCTACTTTCCGGGGAGCTGCTTCTGATAAATTCTCACAGCCATTTTTTCCTATCAAAACATCGTCTTCTATGCGTACGGCAATATCCCACCATTTAGGGTCGCAAGGGCTGCCCTTAGGGATATAAATGCCCGGCTCAACCGTAATCACCATATTTTGTTTTAATGTGGGAGTTATGCTTTTATCATGAACATCTAAGCCCATATGGTGAGAACATCCATGTAAAATATAAAGCGGAGCATCTTTTACATCTTTTATTATTCCCAATTGTAAAAGGCCTTTTATCAATACCTCCGTGGCTTGTTCATTTAAGCTGGCGAAGGGCGTACCTTCTTTACAAATTTTCATCACATCTACCTGTGCATCTAATACCAATTGGTAAATTGCCTTTTGTTCTGTTGTAAACTTTCCATTTGCAGGTACCGTTCTTGTAATGTCTGCAGCATATCCATGATATTCAGAAGCAACATCCATTAATACCATGGTATTTTTGACCTCTGTCACATTATTATCCATATAATGTAGAATGCATCCATTGGCGCCTGCACCTACAATAGGAGGATAGCCTTCACCTTCTGCACCATATTTTTTATGCACATATTCAAAAATGCCTGACAGCTCAGTTTCCGACATTTTTGGCGTTATGGCTTTCATTACTTCTTTATGTGCAATGGCTGAAAGAAAAACAGATTTACGAAGTAAGCCTAACTCTTGAGAGGTTTTAATTTCTCTTAAAGACGCTGTAAGGCGATAAAATTCATGTGTGATGTTTGGATTGCTTTTAATTTTTTGTATTACCGCGGCAAGTGTGGTAGCGTCTGGATTGTTGATGAGCTGGAGTATGAGTGGATTATTTTTAAACTCCTCATTCACACTTTCTTCCATAGCAGTTTTTAAACGGCTCGCCCTGCTTGTTACATTAGCTGCTGTGGTGTAATTTTCAATTACATCAAAAGCCTGTGTTACCTCTTTGTTATCAACCTGTGTGATGTTCGCTTTTAACTTAAAGGTATTTACCAGCGACAGCAGTTTATCGTTGCCAATATCAGTTGGTAATGCATCATAAATAACCTTATCAAATTTTGTAAAATCTACTTTTGAATTTTTGAAATCATCGGCATTGAATACCTGTTTAAAGCCCAATTCTTTTTGCACACCTTCCACGCCCAGTCGTCTGCCTGTCCATTGCTCTCTCTGTGGATTCTTTTTTCTTACATAAAATAATTCGTTGTAGGCAGCCTCGCTGTTATTTTGCATTTCTTTAAAAATGAGTAATACAGAACCGGGCTCTTTATATCCGGAAAAATAGTAGAGGTCGGGATTTGGATGGTAGGTATAATTTATATCCCAGGAAAATACCCTTTCAGGAAAGGCAAAAATTACTATTACAGAATTGTCGGGCATAAGCTGCCTGAGCGCATTTCGTCGCTCTGCATGAAATTCTTTGGTAAGATAATCCGTAGGCAAAGGTCCCTGTGCTTTTGCATCGCCGATCAGTAAAATCAGGAAAAGAGAAAACGTTATTCTGGTCATATAGTGTGTATTTTATTTTTCGAAATAGTATGGTGCCACATGGCATAGAAAGAATAGATATTTGTGAAGGCCTTGATTTTTTATTTACCACTCCATTCATTATTTTTTCTTGCAATTAAAAGTGTACTGATTATATTTCTCAAATTGTATCCACCTTATTTTTAGATGTATCGGTAACGTCAAGATAATTATTTTTTAACAATGGCTTTTCATTACACAATCCATGGCAATTGACTACAATGCCAATTATCGAGGTAACAAACAGCACACCGACGCCAAAAATCATGAAGTTGCTCAAGATTTGTAGAAATAAAGAAAAGCCATCCTCTTCTGCATTAAAATGAATTGCCTCATAGAGTGTACTGCTTTGGGCAGAAGCCATCAAGGGCAACAAAAATGTAAGCGTAAAAAGGGAAATCTTTATCGTGCAAATAAATTTCTTTCATTTTGAATCAAATTTGCCAAACTAAAACTTAAAAAATGCTCGGTTGATGACGAAAGCAGTCTTTTATTGTCAGGGTGTGTTGATTTACTTATCGGGAAAATAACTTAAGGCTACTTTTTCTAAATAGTGTGGATTTTTTTCAATAGTTTTTCTCGCAGGTTATGCCTTTGGTCAATTGCCTTCGGCCCAATAATTAAGTAGTTTTCTGCAACTTCATCTAATAGGGTAAGATTTACGATATAGCAGCAATGCACTTGAAAATATTTAGTCGCTTCGGTATTTTATATATCCTTCTTTTTTTCAGAAACTAAATGACTGGAGTAAAACAGCAAACATTCATTTAAGATTTGAGCATTGCTTTTGTTTAAAATAAAATTTTGGAAAAGCAATTTCATATTTATTACGCTCCTTCTTTTCTTTTAATAAATTCCGATGCTGTCATACCAAACTGTTTCTGAAAATTTCTTCCAAAATGTGTGGCCGAAGTATAGCCCACCTTTTCTGCTATTTCATTAATATTATAAATACCT
>JBKJSJ010000455.1:0-2687 GCA_046595965.1 Ferruginibacter sp. | reverse complement strand
GTAGCAGGCGATCCCAAAAATAAAAACACATTCTATTTTGGTGCAACTGGTGGAGGTGTATGGAAAACGATGGATGGCGGCAGCAACTGGAAAAACATAAGTGATAAATATTTTGGTGGCAGCATTGGATGTGTGGCAGTAGCACCCAGTGATAATACTATTTTGTATGCCGGAGAAGGGGAGAGTACATTGCGTGGAAATGTGAGCGAAGGCTTTGGTATATGGCGTACCGATGATGGCGGCAGAAGCTGGAAAAATTTGGGTTTAAAAGATACCCGGCATATCATCCGCATTATTATTCATCCAAAAAACCCGGATGTAGTTTGGGTTGCAGCTATTGGCCATTTATTTGGCCCAAATGAAGAACGTGGTATTTTTAAAACCATTGATGGTGGAAAAAACTGGAAAAAAGTTTTGTATGTAAATAATCAAACCGGCTGCAGCGATTTAATAATGGAGCCCGGTAATCCTTCTGTATTGTATGCCGGCACCTGGCGCATACAACGTACACCCTACAGTTTAGAAAGTGGTGGCGATGGCGGAGGCATTTGGAAGAGTGTTGATGGCGGAGAAAACTGGAAAAATATTTCTGCCAACAAAGGTTTACCAAAAGGTTTGTGGGGCATATCTGGTATTACAGTCGCTCCATCCAATACCGATAAAATTTATGCCATTATAGAAAATAAGGATGGCGGTTTATTTGTAAGTACCGATGCCGGTGAAACATGGACATTGCAAAGCAGCGATAACAGCATACGCCAAAGAGCATGGTACTACAGCAAAATTTTTGTAGATCCTAAAAATGAAAATAGTGTGTATGCACTGAATGTAAATTTTTTAAAAAGCGTAGATGGTGGAAAAACTTTTAAAAATATAAATACACCACATGGCGATCATCACGATTTATGGATTGATCCCGAAGATGGCAGCAGAATGATTATTGCAGATGATGGCGGTGCACAAATTAGTTTTGATGGCGGTGAAAATTTCAGCACTTATATGAACCAGCCTACTGCACAATTTTACCGGGTAAGTACCGATAATCATTTTCCATACAGAATTTTAGGGGCGCAACAGGATAACAGCACGGTTAGAATTTTATCAAGAAGCCAGGGCGGGCAAATAACCCAAAATGAATGGCAATCTACTGCAGGTGCGGAGAGCGGCTATGTTGTAGCAGACCCTTTAAATCCTGATGTGGTATATGGTGGCAATTACAGCGGCTACTTATCAAGGTTAGATCATAAAACCGGGGAGAACCGTGCGGTAAGTGTATGGCCCGATGATCCGTTGGGTGGTGGTGCCGATGTAAGTAAATATCGTTTTCAATGGAACTTTCCCATTTTCTTTAGTCCGCACAATCCTAAAAAATTATATGCAGGTGGCAATATATTATTTGCCACAGAAAATGAAGGCGCATCCTGGACTGCACTTAGCGGAGATTTAACTACCAATGATAAGGTAAGGCAACGTAGTAGTGGCGGCCCCATAACAAAAGACAATACCGGGGTAGAAGTTTATTGTACCATTTTTACTGCCACAGAATCGGCGCTGGAAAAAGATTTACTATGGACCGGCAGCGATGATGGATTGATACATGTAAGTAAAGATGGCGGAAAAAATTGGGAAAATGTAACGCCACCTGCAGCAGGTAAATGGATGATGTGGAATTGCGTGGAGGCCGATCCATTTGTAAAAGGCAAAGCATATTTTGTGGGTACAAAATACAAGAGCGATGATTTTGCACCCTACATTTTTAAAACCGAAGATTATGGAAAAACATGGGTGAAGATTACCAACGGTATTGCTGCTAATCATTTTGCAAGATGTTTAAGGGCCGATAAAAAAGTAAAAGGTTTATTGTATGCAGGCACAGAGTATGGTATGTATATCAGCTACGATGATGGTGCCAACTGGAAAACATTTCAATTGAATTTGCCCATGGTACCGATAACAGATTTAACCATTAAAGAAAATGATTTAATTGTGGCTACACAGGGCCGCAGTTTTTGGGTGCTGGATGATTTAAGTGTGGTGCAGCAAAAAGCAGGCAGCATCAGCAGCAAAAATCTTTTTGTATTTAATGTAAATGATGCTTACCGTTTTGATGGCTCTCAAAATTTAAATGCAAAAAATGCGGGGATAAATCCGGCAAATGGATCTGTAATTAATTATTATTTAAAAAATGTGCAAGACTCCCCTAAAGTAAGCATCGAAATTTTAGATAATAATAAAAAGCAAATAAAATTATTTGCTACCAATGCAAAAGAAAAAGAAGACAAGATTGAGGTAACCAAAGGCATGAACCAGTTTGTGTGGAATATGCTGTACGCACCGGCAGATAAAATAGAAGGACAAATTATATGGCATGGCAATGTGCCCGGCCCCAAAGCTGCACCTGGTAATTATTATTTTAAAATAAAATCAGACAAAGATTCTGCAGAAGGCAGTTTTGTAATAAAAGCAAACCCGGTGTACAAATTATCGCAGCAGGATTATGAAGACCAGTTTAATTTTTTAATTACGATAAGAGATAAATTTAATGACATTCAAAAAGCCATAAAAAATATTGGGGAGGTTCGTAAACAAATAAATGATTTTACTGCAAGGGCAGGAAAAGATTTGCCTAAGGAAATAAAGCAACAGGCAGATACCATCAACAAACAAATGACGGTTATTGAAGAAGC
>JBKJSJ010000246.1:0-3863 GCA_046595965.1 Ferruginibacter sp. | reverse complement strand
GTGAAACATATGTAAGGCCCTCTCAAACCCTCTCAACGGGAGGGTTTATAAAGCTTTTGAAGCTGTTTAAATTTTAGATTAAAGGATTTTCATATTGCAATTTTTTTTAAAAGAATTGCCGCAGATTCGCAGATTAAATCTGCGAATCTGCGGCAAAAAAATAAAATGGTAATTCGATAAACTATTTTTAAACAGCGTCATAAATAATTTAAAATATTTTAGTAATGCAAGATTTTAGTCCTTCAAATATTAATAATAATTCAAGAGAATTAAAGATCTCCACAATCCCCACTTCGGGTGGAGAGGGAGCTGCTTTCACCCTCCACCTTGCAGATACAACGCTCATTCTTGCACAAAGAAATGCAGAGTGGTGCGCACATGGCCCTATATTAGAACAAGACATTGCTATTACAAATATTTCATTAGACCTCATAGGCCAGGCAAGAAATTTTTATCAGTATGCAGCTACGCTAATTGGTGCTGATGCTGATGAAGATTCATTAGCCTATTTAAGAACAGAAAGAGAGTTTAAAAATTTATTGTTGGTAGAACTACCCAATGGCGATTGGGCACAAACTATTTTACGTCAATATTTATTCAGTGAATTTCAATATTTATTGTTTGAAAAATTGCAGCAGGGCAATGATGAACAGCTAGCGGCCATTGCAGCCAAAGCCATTAAAGAAGTAACTTATCATGTGCGCTGGAGCAGCGAATGGGTAATACGCCTGGGCGATGGAACAGCCGAAAGCCATAAGCGAATGCTTAAAGCCATTGATGAACTATGGGCCTACACAGGGGAAATGTTTGTACCTGCAGAATATGAAACGGCAGCAGGTATGGATGTATCTATTTTAAAAGAGGAATGGTTAAAAAAAGTGAAGATAGTTTTTGATGAAGCTAGATTGCTAGTGCCAGAAAAAACTTTTTGGCAAACAGGCGGAAAGCAGGGAATACATACCGAACACATGGGTTTTATTTTAGCCGACTTGCAATACCTGCAAAGAACTTACCCCGGAGCAAAATGGTAATTAACCCCAACCCGTAAAGGAGCTTATGAACTGATGAACAGAACCGAACATAGTACAATACAATCAGCAGAACAAAAAAAAATCTGGCAGATACTGGAAACCGTATGCGATCCGGAAGTACCAGTACTTTCTATTTTAGACCTCGGTATTGTAAGAGATGTAAAAATTATTCAAGCCTCGCCAAAGTCCCCTTTAGGAGATTTAGGGGTGGAGATCTTTATCACCCCCACCTATTCCGGTTGCCCTGCTATGGATGCAATAAGCATGGATATAAAATTAAAACTGCTGGAAAATGGCTACAAAAATATAAAGGTCATATCCATACTTTCTCCTGCCTGGACTACCGACTGGATGAGTGAAGAAGGAAAAAGAAAATTAAAAGAATATGGCATTGCACCGCCGCAATTCAGCTCAGAAAAAAACATAGTCATTGAATGTCCGCAATGTAAATCATCTAACAGCAGGCTGTTGAGCCAGTTTGGATCTACTGCATGCAAAGCTTTATATCAGTGTAATGATTGCAAAGAGCCCTTTGATTATTTTAAGTGTCATTAATTTAACGGGTAGCCACCCCATGCAACCACTTGCAAATATTTCACAGCACTAATAGTATTAACTTTAAGCCCTCACAACTTTTTACATGGATATATCAATTTATTTTGAAGAAGCCGCACAGGTAGTATTTGCTTTTATTATAGGTGCCATCATTGGTTTAGAAAGAGAGTTTAGAAGCAAGCCCGCTGGTTTTAGAACCATGATTTTAATTTGTGTGGGCTCCTGCTTATATACCATTCTTTCTAAAGAAGCCAATGCAGGCAGCACAGACCGAATAGCCAGTAATATTGTTACAGGCATTGGTTTTATTGGTGCCGGCGTAATTTTTAAAGAAGGCATCACGGTTAATGGCCTCACTACCGCAGCCCTTATCTGGATAACTGCAGCCCTGGGTATGGCTATTGGTTATCATAACTATCCGCTTACCATATTGGTTAGTGCAATGGTAGTAATTGTGTTGTTTATCCTGGAGCCGGTGCAGCGTTTTATAAACCGTTTTCATAAAGTAAAAGACTACAGAATTCGCACAGTGCAATTAGGCAAAAACTTTAAACCCGAACTGGAAACTTTTTTTAAAGATAATGACCTGGATTACCGTTGTATGAAAGCAATAAAAGACAACAATGATGCAGTATATCTTTATCGCATTAGTGCCCCCGACAGAAACTACGATATGGTTGATCAGTTTCTCATAGATCATGCAGATGTAAGAAGTTTTGAAATGTAATTTTTTGTAACCATTTAATTTAAAAAATCCTCATGCCATCTATCCTCTTTGAAATAAAAAATAATATCGCCATCATCACCCTTAACAGGCCAGATAAATTTAATTCGTTTAACAGGGAGATGGCTTTGCTGCTGCAAAAAACATTAGCTGATTGCGCAGCCGATAAAAACGTTCGTGCAATTTATCTTACCGGCAATGGAAAAGCTTTTTGTGCCGGGCAGGATCTTGGAGAGTTGGTGAGCGAAAATCCACCTGGCTTTGAAGTGATACTAGCTGAGCATTACAACCCCATTGTTACCCGAATAAGAAATATGGATATACCGGTTGTGTGTGCAGTAAACGGAGTGGCTGCTGGTGCAGGTGCCAATATTGCCCTGGCATGCGATATAGTGGTAGCAGCAGTATCGGCATCCTTTATACAGGCATTTAGTAAAATAGGATTGATACCCGATAGCGGTGGCACATTTACTTTGCCAAGATTAATTGGCTTTGCAAAAGCAAGTGCATTAATGATGCTGGGCGATAAGGTAAGTGCAACAGACGCAGAAAAAATGGGAATGATTTATAAAGTTTTTGCTGATGAAAGTTTTGCTGATGAAAGTTTTAAAATTGCAGCAACACTTTCTCAGATGCCAACAAAAGGTCTGGCATTTACCAAGTTGGCCTTAAACGCATCGCTTAATAATACACTGGAACAGCAATTAAAAAAAGAAGATGAACTGCAGTACAAAGCTGCACATACTATTGATTACAACGAAGGTGTAAAAGCATTTATTGAAAAGAGGCAACCGGTATTTAAAGGAGAATAAAAGAAGTGAACAAAGTAAATAAAGTTGAATGGAAACAGGCAAAGATTTAATAGCAGTTAAAGTAGTGGAACACATGATGGAGCATGATCTCTTTAGCCAGTGGCTGGGTATTGAAGTGCTGGATATAAAAGAAGGCTACAGTAAAATAAAAATGACCGTGCGTAAAGAAATGATTAATGGTTTTGGCATTGTGCATGGCGGTATTGCCTTTTCACTGGCTGATAGCTGCTTTGCATTTGCCTGCAACAACCGCAATGTATTATCGGTTGCATTGGATACTGCTATAAATTTTATAAAGCCTGTGCATATAGATGATGTATTAACTGCTGAAGCAAAAGAATTGCATAATGGAAAATCAACAGGGCTATATCACATAACTATCACCAATCAAAAAAATCATATAGTGGCAATTTTTAAAGGAACATGTTTTAGAACAAACAAGACACTATTATGATTTATTCTTTTAGTAATTATATACCGTTTATTCATCAAAGTAGTTTTATACATCCACAGGCAGCCGTAACCGGCAATGTGATCATTGGAAAAAATTGTTACATCGGCCCCGGTGCCGCCCTCCGTGGCGATTGGGGACAAATCATTCTTGAAGAAGGCTGCAATGTGCAGGAAAACTGTACCATTCACATGTTTCCGGGAGTCACCGTTTTATTAAAAGAAGGAGCGCATATTGGGCATGGTGCTATTATACATGGTGCTACCATTGGCCGCAACTCACTGGTAGGG
>JBKJSJ010000374.1:0-6917 GCA_046595965.1 Ferruginibacter sp. | reverse complement strand
AACCCTTGCGGTCTCCCTTTGAAAAAGCAAAAACGAAATTGGTGAAAAAAGTTGAATAAAGGTATGCCGTACAAGAACTGACACAACCACGCCTGAACAGAACGGACAGGGAGGTTGAAAAAAGTTACCAAAGTTGGTTACCAAAAAATAAATAAAAAATGTTAGATAAATTAGATGCCATAAAAGCAAAATTCGATAACCTGGGTGTAGCGCTCACCAACCCGGATGTTGTGAGCGACAACAAAAAGTATAGTGCCATGAGCAAAGAATACCGTGGGCTGGAAAAAATTGTAATTGCCAGCAATGCTTATGTAAAAATGCTGGATGATATAGAATTTAATAAGGAAGTGCTTAACAGCGACGATGAAGAAATGCGGGAGATGGCCAAACTGGAACTGCCAACCTTAGAGGCACAAAAAGAAGAAGCAGAAAAGCAACTGCGTAATATGCTTATCCCCAAAGATCCTTACGACGAAAAAAATGCCATCCTGGAAATAAGAGCCGGCACCGGCGGCGATGAAGCTTCTTTATTTGCCGGCGATCTGCTGCGCATGTACATTAAGTACTGCGAAAAAAAAGGATGGAAAACTGCCCTGCTTAGTGAAAGTGAAGGCACTGTGGGTGGCTACAAAGAAGTGCAGGTAGAAATTACCGGCGACGATGTTTATGGCACCATGAAATTTGAAAGTGGGGTACACCGGGTGCAGCGTGTACCCGATACCGAGGGTAGTGGGCGGGTACATACGAGTGCCGTTACAGTGGCAGTTATGCCAGAGGCAGAGGAAGTAGATTTTGAACTGAAAGAAAGTGATGTAAAAATGGAGACTGCCCGAAGCGGCGGTGCCGGCGGACAGAACGTAAACAAAGTGGAAACAAAAGTTTTTCTTACCCACAAACCAACCGGCCTTGTGGTTATGTGCCAAACGGACAGATCGCAATTAGGGAATAAACTTAAGGCCATGGAAATGCTCCGTACAAAATTGTATGATGAAGAAGTAAGAAAAGCTGAAGAAGCCATAGCCCACCTTAGAAAGAGCCTTGTAAGCACGGGCGACAGAAGTGCAAAAATAAGAACTTACAATTTTCCACAGGGCAGGGTCACCGACCACAGAATTGGATTAACGGTGTATAATTTAGACAATGTACTCAATGGTGAGGTGGGAGAATTTATGGAGGCTTTGCAATTTGCAGAAAATGCTGAAAAATTAACAACCCAAAATTAATTCTCCTTTACAAACAGGTTAAATAAAATGATTACTTTCATACACTAAAAATTTAAAATATGTTAGAAGAGTTATTCAACCTTGTAAAAGGTACCGCATCAGAATCTGTTATCAATAATCCTGATGTACCAAACGAACAAAATAATGAAGTGGTAGCCGAAGCCACCAACACAGTAGCATCTGGCCTGCGCAATATGGTAGCTGGTGGCGGACTACAGAATATTTTATCTCTTTTTGGCGGAAAGGGTAATAACCAGCAACAAGGCGGCGGCGGTTTACTCAGCAATCCAATTGTGAGTATGATGATTGGGCATTTTGCAGGTAAATTAATGAGTAAGTTTAAGATGGGAGGGCAGCAGGCAAACAATGTGGCCAATAATCTTATTCCAAGTGTTATTGGTAGCCTGGTAAATAAAACCAACGATCCCAACGATAGCAGTTTTTCTTTAGAGAAATTATTAAAATCTATTACCGGCGGGCAATCTGATCAGGTAGTGCAGGAGCAACAGCAAACTACGGGCAATGCTGGTTTTAATATAGGTGATTTAATAAGTCAGTTTACCGGGGGCCAGCAAAACAGTGGTGCTGGTGGTGGCGGATTGACGGATATCGTTTCTAAACTGGCTGGTGGCGCACAGGCACAACAACAACAGAATGGAGGTGGAGGATTAATGGATATTATAAAAGGATTTATTAAATAAGAATTTTATACCACATGACAATGCCTTCTTTTAAGGGGGCATTTTTTTATGCCCTTTACCAAAGCCAAAAGAGCATTACAATTTTTTTAACAGGCAGCATTTATTTTCTGGCATTGTGTTTGAATATATATCTGCATAAGAATATTAATAGTAAAATTTTCTCATAAGCAGTTAGTTTTGGTAAACGGCCCCTGTATCTACAGGGGCTTCTTTTTTACCCATACTGTGGAATTGCCTAAACATCTATATCCTCAAAATCCATTAACTAGGTTCAGCTAAAAATGAGAGGAAAAAACCCCTCTCTTAAAAAACTTTGCAGCATCCATCCCCGTAAATTATTGTTCAGATTAGCAGGTATTAAAAATAAATTGCCCTATTAAATTTACATTGAGTTTAGTCATTAGCATTGACAGTAGCATTTAAAGAGAATAGAAAAAAAAATTTAACCCATTATGCCAATCCATTTTTTTCTTCTGCTTACACGAGCCATTGCGCTGCAATCTGCCTTACCTTTACAATCAAAAAAAATATATAACCTTGTCAACAATAGAAGAAACAAGAAAACAATTTTTTAAAAAATTGCGCAATTCCAAGGGAGAAGAAACGGCAGAAATGAGTTTCATAGATCACCTGGAAGCTTTACGATGGCATTTAGTAAGAGGTGTTTTAGTATGGGGAGTTGCGTTTATAGCCATCTTTGTTAAAGTAGATTGGGTTTTTGATCATATTATTTATGCACCGGCCAAAAACGATTTTATTACTTATGGATGGTTTTGTAGGCTTAGTCATTTTTTACGGCTTGGCGAAGCACTATGTATGCCTCCTGTAGAAATTCCATTGCAAGGTAATACCATCAGCGGACCTTTTATGTCGGCACTTTCTATTGCTATGATTGGTGGAGTAATTGTGGCATTCCCTTACCTGTTTTGGGAATTGTGGCGTTTTATAAAACCCGCCCTTTCCCCAAAAGAGGTACGATATTCCCGTGGAAGCATCTTCTGGGTATCCCTTTGTTTTTTTACCGGAGGTGCATTTGGTTATTTTTTACTGGCTCCTTTTACCTTTAATTTCCTTGCCAATTTTAACCTGGGTTCTGCCGGTGCTTACAAGTACATGCCCACCCTTACAGATTATATTGATACAATAAATGATATAGTATTGGGCTGCGGTATTGCGTTTGAATTACCCATAATGGCTTATGTGCTGGCCAAGATTGGTTTAATCAATGCCAAATTAATGAGGGGTACCCGTAAATATGCATTTGTAGTTATCCTGTTATTAGCAGCCATCATTACGCCATCACCAGACTGGACCAGCCAAATAATTGTAGCACTTCCTTTATTACTATTATACGAAATAAGTGTGGTGCTGGTGTCTCGTGTTGATAAAAAAAGAGAGCAGGCTGAAAAAGAATGGAGCTAAGTAATTGGCAAATACGGAAATCGGCAAATTAAGGAGAGAAATTTTATAGTTTTTAAAATAATAAATTTTAAGGGTTGATGGGGTTTATAAGTAACTTTATGAAGTCTAATAATGGACAATGAATAATGGAAAAAATTTCAAGATTATAAAAGAACTTTTAACCTTTTAAACTTCTGGAAACGCTTACAACTTTGCGCCACCAAACCTTTTAAACAAACGACCATGTACACTTTCGATTCTACCAAACCAATAGCCATCGGGTGCGATCATGCAGGCTTTGATTGCAAAGAAGATCTGATCTCTTTTTTAGAAGGAGAAAATATGGTTTATAAAGATTTTGGCACCTACAATAAAGATGCTGTAGATTTTCCCGATTTTGCACATCCTGTTGCCTGTGCAGTAGAAAGTGGCGAAGCAGCTTTTGGAGTTTTATTATGTGGCAGTGCCAATGGTGTAGCCATCACGGCCAATAAACACCAGGGCATAAGAGCTGCCATCTGCTGGGGCGAAGAACTTGCAGAGCTGGCACGCAAACATAACGATGCAAATATCATTTGTATTCCTGCACGTTTTGTAAGAGATGGTGATGCAGAAAAAATGCTGGATGTTTTTATGAACACAGCATTTGAAGGCGGAAGACACAGCAGGAGAGTTTCCAAGATAGGCACTGCTGATGTAAAGTATTAACCCAATTTCGCTTGTCAGCTTTTTATGTAAAATATTAATCATTCATAGCACCGTTCTATCCTGTGCTTTTTATTTTATTCCAAACTGAATTTCATTTTAAGCCAATGAAGCAAGGCTGAAATTCAATCCGGGCCCTTGTGGCGTTGCTTTTTGGTAAATACCGGTTGGACTAACTACAAAATTTAATCGGTATTATCTTCCGGTTCTTTACCCTTTATTCGTTTAGCCTCTATGCCCAACTGAATAGTTCTTGACAAATCAAAACAGCGAAATCCATTAATAGGATTAATGATCGGTTCAATCAGCCAAATCCATAATTCAAATTAAGCAGCGGTTCCCGTTTATAAAAAATAAAATTACTAGCACTGTAGTTTCCCTATTTTGCAAAACAAAAAAATCCACATGAAAAAACTCATTTTCTTTTCTTTTTTATTTGTTGCTGCAACCTGCTTTGCACAAAATGATGATGGAACAAAATATGCCGCAGTAATTAAAGTATCAGAACTGCAAAATCATTTAAACATTATTGCCAGTGATCAAATGGAAGGCCGTGAAACGGGTACGGAAGGTCAGCGAAAAGCAGCCGCTTATATAGAATCATTTTTTAAATCTGCAGGTTTAAGTGCCTCAGCTCCTCTTAATGGCCATCAGCAATTTTATCCATTATATAAAGACAGTATGGCAAGCAATTTTACAGTAGGTAAGACCATGGCAGTTTATGGCACGGATTACATTAGCCCTGTAATGATGAATGAAGAAGGAACGTTTAAAGGCAAAAAAATAATTTTTGTCGGCTATGGCATTGAAGATAAAAATTATAATGATTATGCAGGGCTGGATGTAAAAGGAAAGGTTGTGGTATTCTTACTGGGCGAACCTAAAAAAGCCGGAAATTTTATAATCAGCGGTACTACCCGGAGTTCTGAATGGAATACTCCCGGCCTAAGCAAAAAGCTGATGCTGGCTGCGGAGAAAGGTGCAGCAGGCGTGTTTGTTATTAATCCCAATCAGGATGTATTTTCTAAAAGTGTAATTGATGCCAGCAAAAAAACCAATCTATATTTTCCCAGACCTGTGGCTGGTAAAAAAATAAATTATGCTTTGCTAAGCCATGCGTATGCAAAATCTTTATGGGGCAGCAGGGCAGATTCCGCTATTATGAAAGCAAAAAATAATACCGCATTTGTAACAGCAGATTACTTTACTCAAAAAAATAAAACAACTTTTGTTTACCATAAATATCGTACAACAGTAATGGCCAGTAATGTATTGGGGCTGATAGAAGGAACGGATAAAAAAGGAGAATATGTAGTTGTAACAGCGCACTACGATCACTTAGGAATGAGGAATGGAATAATTAATAATGGGGCAGATGATGATGGAAGCGGCACCGTTTCTATTATGCAGATTGGAGCTGCATTTGCAAAAGCAAAAGCAGCAGGCAAGGGCCCACGCAGAACAATTATAATTATGGCTGTGAGTGGAGAAGAAAAAGGGCTTTGGGGCAGCGAGTACTACAGCGACCATCCAGTTTATCCATTGGATAAAACAACTGTTGATTTGAACATTGATATGATTGGCCGCATTGATACTGAACGTATGAATGCTGATACACTTAATTATATTTATGTAGTTGGCCACAATAAACTCAGCAGCGATCTGCCCATCATTAACGAAGCCGCCAACAGTAAATACACTCAACTGGTATTGGATTATAAATTTGATGACCCCAACGATCCCAACAGGATTTATTTCCGCAGCGACCATTATAATTTTGCCCGCAAAGGAGTACCGGTTTTATTTTTTTATGATGGCATGCTAAAAGCAGATTACCACAAACCTACCGATGATGTAGAAAAAATAAATTTTGCCTTAATGGAAAAAAGAGCCCGCATGGTTTTTTATACCGCATGGGAAATGGCTAATAGGGAAGAGATGCTCAAGAGAGATATTCCGCTGGGGAATGAAAGAAGGTAAATTTTTATAATCCCACTGATTTTTAGGGTTTTTTACATCGGAGATATTTGTACATTAAAAAATGGAACAACTAAACAGCAAAATAATAATCTACCAAAATCCCGACGGCAACATTATTCCCCAGCTTATTTCAGGAAGCATGCATAATGCATTCCCGAGAACATTATTGTAACTTTATACCAAACATTAAAAGATGGGGATCATAAGAGTTCCACTACAGTTTGAAGGCAGCAAAGGCGAGCGGCAGGTATATGCTTTATTTGATAGTGGCGCTACATTCAGTTGCCTGCACCCCGATGTAGCAAAGGATATTGAGGAAGCCAGTCTTTTGCAATATTATAGACCCCAAGGTTGCCAAATTGATTTTAAAAAAATTGAAATAGTGTAAGCAAAAATTTCTCCCCGCAATGACCTCCATAAAAGTAATAGCATTTGATGCAGATGATACCCTCTGGATAAATGAACCTTATTTTCAGGAAACAGAAAATAAATGTTGTGCCTTGCTGGAAGACTACCTGCCTCATCATAGTGTATCGCAGGAATTGTTTAAAACAGAAATGAAAAACCTACCCATATATGGTTATGGGGTAAAGGGTTTTATGCTGAGCATGATAGAAACCATTCTGCAGGTTACCAATAAAAAAGCAGATCCAGTGATGATACAAAAAGCCATTGAGTATGGCCACGAATTGCTGAACAAACCCATTGAACTACTGGAGGGTGTAGAGGATGTTTTAAAAGCACTAACCGGAAAATATAAATTAGTGGTAGCCACCAAAGGCGACCTGCTGGACCAGGAAAGAAAATTAAAAAAATCGGGGCTTGAACATTATTTTCACCATATAGAAATTATGAGCGACAAACAGGAAGCCGATTATAAAAAACTAATCCGCCACCTGGATTGTAA
>JBKJSJ010000337.1:0-9400 GCA_046595965.1 Ferruginibacter sp. | reverse complement strand
ACGCCGTTCATATTTTGCTGATCGATCTAATTGGAAACATGTTGCCTTTACTAATGCTTTCCTTCGACCCTGCAGAAGGTGACCTGATGAATATGCCTCCCCGTAAACAGGGTGAAATGCTCAATAAAAAAAGCTTCATCACTATTTTATATTCCGGTATCATTAAAGGCGGCATTTCATTTGTAGCTTATTTATTATCGTATTGGTATCATGCCGGCGAACAGTTTCAACATGAGACGGCGGTAACAGTAACCATGGCATCCATCATCGTTTGCCAATACATCAATATTTTTTCCAGCCGTACTTCTGAAACAGTATTCACTAAATATTTTTTCAGTAACAAACAGTTGTTCATTGGCATAGGTTCATCAATCGTATTTATGTTATTGATCAGCTACCTACCCATCCTGAACGAATACCTGCATACCGGACCATTGAGCATGATGGATTGGCTCTATGTTATGGCGGGTGCAATTATTTACCTGGGGGTATTTGAAGTGATAAAATTAATAACGGCAAAAAAAGCAGTACGTAATAAAGAAAATCAATTTATCAATTTATAATGTTACCAGTTTATTTTAATTATTAAAAAAAATATGAAAAACACAATTTTAATTGTTACAATTTTTTTATCTGCTGATTTCTTGTTTACAGCATGCACTGGCAATAATAGCAAAGCCGGTAACCGGGCAAGTGGCAAAAGATGAAATGTACACTTGCTATAATAGAAACGAGCGGTGCATGCCTGATAAACAGTGAATATATCTTTAAGAGAGGTGCTGACCAGATGGCAGGAATGAGGATGAAAAAATATTAAGAGGGATTTTGGAAGGTTTTATTCCCAAGCCTGCCTTACATCTATATCAATTCCGTTATTGGGTATTAATACTTCTTTATGAAATAAGGCTGTAGGGTATTGCGAAATGTTGCATGACTGGACCGTTTATGTGAGGAAAGTATTCCCCTATATTCTCATCGTTATTCTAAATTTAAGTTCTTCAAGATAATCTAATGATTGTAATACTTTAGTAGAACTTAATTAATAATAATATAACCCCTAACATTCTAATGATTTTTGAGATTGTGTGAATCATGTAACTTTTTTTCATGATTATGTAACACTTCTTAAAATATTAAAGGTGACCTTGAAGAAGTAAATTTAAAATACCAGATAAATGAAACGTTTCACTATTTATTCAATCCTTTTTATTGCCGCTATAAATTTATTATCAGCCTGTAATACCAAACCAACAACTGATCAACTGCTAAAAGATGACAACCAGCGTAAGGAAATTAATGCTGCAATTATAGAGAATCCAGCTTACCATACAGAGCTGATGCAGATGATGATGAATACTGATAGCAATAAGCAAATGATGGGGCAAAACATGATGAAGGATTCAGGAATGATGAATATGATGATGACAAATATGATGAATATGGCAGATAAAGATTCAATGATGTGTAAAAACATGATGCAGATGATGCAGCAAAAACCAATGATGATGCAAATGATGAAAGAGATGAATAATATGTCAATGGGTGCAGCTTATACCTGTCCGATGCACCCCGAAGTAAAATCTGCAACACCCGGAAAATGCCCCAAATGCGGAATGGATTTGGTGAGAATGAAAGAAAGTAAAAATATGGATGGTGGTAAAATGAAAATGCAGTAATAACCTGATGGGTACAAATACATAAAATAATACTATGCATAATAATTCCTGGAGCTGGGGTATGGGTTGGGGCATGTGGCTTATTCCACTTGCTGTGGTACTCATTATAGTCTTTCTATTGAAAGGCAAGGGTAAAAAGTAAAATCATTACAACAAGCATTCTTATAAATTGTATTTCAAGAATTATTCCATGCTTTGGGGTATCTGGCTTTATGATTGATGTCATTATTTTATCTGATGATCCTCATTTCAAATTAACGGGTATTTGTTTAGCTTTAATAAAATGAATTAAAACTTGAAAAGAATTATTGCCATAATATTCCTGGTTGTTTATAGCAGTACTGCATTTGCATTTACGCTAAAAATACATTTTTGTGGGGGTCAGTTTGCAGGAATAGCGGTTACTAATTTTGATGGTTCTGTTCATTGTGGTTGCGATCATTCAAATTATACACACAAGAAAAGTTGTTGCAATGATAAAATAATTTCAGCTAAAACTGATAATCATAAAGCTACTCAACAATACACTTTAGATAATAATTTTTCAAAAAGCCCTGCACCTGAATTTATTATTAATTACAACCAGGATTTTACTAATTTCTATACCAATACAAAAAGCCAACATCTTCATCAGGCAGAATTCGGTAGAAGTTCTATCCCCTCTCTCAATATTTTTCTTTGCACTTTTCGCATTTGATGCTTACTCCCTGCATAGTCTGTTCAAATATTTAGAATAATATCTGGCAGTACTTATTGTATTGCTATTAATCTATAATTCATACAACCATGTTCCATACTTATAAAGGACATTTTAGAGAATGAAAATGAAAGACATATTTATTCCCGTCTGGCTCTCCGGCACTTTGATAGGCTGGTTCCATGATAGGGTTATCATAAAAGAAATTAATTCTAATTATCACTTAAAAACATAACAATGAAAAAAAATAAAAATGAATTATTGCTTCATAGCGTAAAGCAAGTTTCACAAGATAACATGAGTTCAGGAACTTACACATGCACAATGCACCCGGAAGTAAAATCAGACAAACCGGGCAAATGCCCCAAGTGTGGGATGGAATTAGTAAAGAACGATTAATTAAAACGGGCAACACAATACACGGTTCATTCCGGCAAAGAAGTAAGCGAAGGCCTTTACCAGCCGGAGTATTACTTCAGCCAAAATACCTCATTTCCATTTCAGGACTTAACATTAACCAATGTGAAAGTTGAACTAGATCATAAAAAATAAATAATTATTGCCGCACGCACAGAAAAATATAAAACATGAAAAAGTTTGCTTTTAGTATCGCTTTTCTGATGGCATTGATAACGCTTAGGCTAGAATCTGTAGCACAGGAAATAGCCTTGACCGATTCAACTGCCAACAGGACAGACAGTATCAAATCTTATTCTCTGGTTGGCATAACATATAACAGTGATATTGTTTTTTTGGGACGCAAAAGCCCAATCAAATCTCCATACCTTTCTGTCTCGGCAGGCTATTATCACAAATCGGGATTGTTCATTAACAGTGCTGTTTCTTATCTGGCAGCTTCCGGGGTAAAAAGGATTGATTTATTCACGGCATCCGGAGGTTACGACTATTATAAAAACAATTTTGTGGCCGGCATTTCTGCAACAGGGTATGTTTTTAACAGCAAAAGTAATACAGCAAAATCAGCATTAACGGGTAATCTCAATGTGTATGCGGATTATGATTTTGATATACTGGAAGTTTATCTTGACGGCACAGCATATCTCAGTAATCAAAGTGATTTCATTTTCAGTGGCGCAGTAAGCCACCATTTTTACGCAGATAACGACAAACTGAAAATCAGTCCTGCATTTTCATTGTATGCCGGCACACAAAACTATTACAGCAATTACAATAATAATCTTCAGTTTGAAAGGCACATGAGTAATAACGGGAGCCCGGCTTCAACGGGTATGATGGGAGGAGGATTTTTTAATATACAGAATTATGAGTTCAGTGTACCGGTAAGATATGAGTTGAAAAACTTTCAATTTGTCTTCTGGCCTGTGTATGCCATACCAGTTAATGCAGCAACAATTACAGATAACCAGAATACTTACAAAGAAGAGCTTACTAATAATTTTTTCTGGTCTTTAGGGGTGAGTTATAAAATTTCTAAACAAAAAAAATAAACAATATGAAAAAGATTCTTTTAGCAGCGATGTCAATACTATTACTGGCAACTGCATCCGTTGCCCAGAACGAACAGGGCGAAAACAAAAATCATCAAAGTGCAACTGTAAATGATGAACATTTCCTGATGAAAGACGGGAAGATGTTCCATAACATGAATGGAAAGGAAATGCTAATGCAAAATCAAAGGGCATTGCACAATGGAACAGTTATGCAAGCAGATGGGTCTTATAAGCTAAAAAACGGGAAACAGCGGCAGTTACGCAATGGGCATTGTATGGATATGAATGGTAACAAATACCGGTCACATCAGATGTTTCAGAGAAGTATGATGCGGATGCCAGGGTCAAACATGAATTCCGGCAACAATCGTAGGAATATGAACATGAATGGGCATCATTGATTTTTTAATCTGAAAGTATTTGCTGAGCATGTATTTACTATGAGTATTTCTGTTCTTCTTCAAAAATTCAGTTTTAGAAAAATGGTTGCCCTACAAATTCATAATTAATCAATAATTGATTAAAAATAAACAAGCCTAATTCATTATTAAATATAAAAAATCATGGAAAAATCAATTGCACATACTTACCATATCGGTGGCATGAGCTGCGGTGGCTGTGTTTCTGCAGTTAAACAAAAATTATCCGGTGTGCCTGGTGTAACATCTGTAACAGTTGACCTGGGAAAGAAGGAAGCGGAAATCACTTCATCACAGGAGATTAAAACAGATACGCTCCGAAGTGCTTTCAATAATACCCATTATACCATTTCAGAACTTAACAGTAATATAAATTAAGGGTACTTGGTGTAACAACAAAAATTAAGTAATCATTTAAATCATACAACTATGTTTCACACTTATAACGACCACTTCGGGGGAATGCATTTTATCTGGTGGATCATCTGGATCTTTTTTATCATCTGGATTTTTGCAACACCTTGGGATATTCCCGGTCAACGAACCAAAAAAGACACTCCCTTGGATATTCTTAAAAAAAGATTTGCCAGGGGAGAGATAACGAAGGAAGAATTCGAGAACATGAAAAAAACACTTGTTTGAAATTCTAAATTTTAAAATTAATTGAAATGAAAAAGCATACCATCTGGATGATCATTGGTTGTGGCCTACCCTTATTGCTGATTTTTTTTGCACCGGCATTAGGGTTAGGGTCAGGACCCTCTCTGCTCATCTTCATAATCGCCATGTTTGCCTGCCATTTACTGATGCCCATGCATCATCATGGTGGACATAACCATGAACATAATCAACAAAATTCCCAAACCAGTAAAACAGAAAATCATGAACACCTCCATTAATGTAAAAAGATTTGGTTTTGCCGTTGGCATAACTATGGCATTGCTTTACCTGGGCTGTATAATTGCGATGTTAACCGTTGGCCACGATGGGTCCGTTAAATTTTTCAATAGTCTCCTTCATGGTTTAGATGTTTCCACAATTGTTCGTATGGATGTACCAATATGGGAAGCTGCAGTAGGTATTGCAGAGACATTTATCCTGGGTTGGCTTATCGGAGCATGCATCGCTGGATTTTATAATGCAGCAAGCAAAAAAATAATAAATAAATGAAAAAAATTAAAGTAGCAATAAATGGATACGGTGTAATAGGTAAGCGGGTTGCGGATGCAGTAGTTCTTCAGGATGACATGGAGCTGGCAGGTGTTTGTGATGTGATTACAGGCTGGCGGATTAAAATTGCCAATGAAAAAAAGTATCCTGTTTTTGCATTTGATGAAACATTTCAAAATAATATGAAAAATGCCAGTATCAAAGTTGAGGGTACCTTATTTCAGTTATTGGAAACCGTCGATATTATTGTGGATTGTACACCTAAGAAAATAGCTGCTCAAAACATCTCTCAATACCGGAAGATGAATAAAAAATTCATTGTGCAGGGCGGAGAAAAGCATGAAACCACGGGCCATTCTTTCAGTGCAGAAAATAATTATGAAACTGCCTTGGGGCTTGATTGCACCCGTGTAGTCTCTTGTAATACCACTTCTATTGTGAGAACACTAACGGCATTAAAGAAAGCAGGGTTACTAAAAAAAGCAAGAGGCACTTTGTTACGCAGAGCCACAGATCCATGGGAAAGCCACCTGAATGGTATCATGAATACGCTGGTTCCTGAAAAGGACATACCTAGCCACCAGGGACCCGATGCTCAAAGTGTTGACCCATCTCTTGATGTTATAACAGCAGCAGTGAAAGTACCCGAAACATTAAGTCACCTTCATTACTGGAATGTGCAACTGACAAGAGAGGCAACAAAGGAAGAAGTGCTTGAAGCATTCAATAATTCCACAAGGATAGCTATGATTGAGTATAGCGAAGGATTGCAGGCTAATAATGTCATAAAAGAATTAATGCTGGCATTAAACCGTCCGTATGGTGACATGTATGAAGTAACACTTTGGAAAGATATGCTGAAGGTTGTTGGGGATGAATTGTTTTATGCTTATGTGGTGGATAACCAGGCCATCGTGATACCTGAAACCATTGATGCCATCAGGGCATTGACAGGTATTGAGCCGAATGCCCAAAAATCAATTTTAAGAACAAATGAAAGCTTAGGAATAAAACAAAAATTTTATTAATAAATATCGAATGAAAAAGTTGATTTTATACTGGTTTAAAATACAGTCTGTAAAAGCCGCTAAAAAAAAGCTTATTACTCAGTACAATAATAAGGAAGTGCAAGAAATCCTTTATGCATACTGGCAAAAGTATCTCCAGTTAAAAAAAGATGTTCCTCCTATGCCAACTATGGGTGGCTCAATCATGGTGCATCTGGCAGCCATGTCAACAGCATTTTATCAGGAATTAACAGAAAAAGGCAAAACCAATGAAGAAGCAACGCAACTGTTTTATGATATTGCCTGGAAAGTTTATATTAAAATGGGCAGGTTCTCCTGGTGGTTAGCAGGAAGAGGCAATAAAAAAAATTATGACAAGCTTCTGAAAGCAACAAAATTATTCAGAGCATTTCCATTTAACAGTCCGTCTTACAAATGGAAGAATGTTGAAGTACCAAACAATGTAGTTGGGTTTGATTGTCTGAAATGTCCTGTAGCGGAATACTTTCAAATAAAAGGTCTATCAGAGTTTTGCACCAAAACCTGGTGTGCACTGGACTATCCTCTGGCAGAGCTATGGCATGCGAAACTGGAACGATCAGGAAGTATTGCAGGTGGAGCAGATAAATGTGATTTCCGGTGGATAGGTAAAATTGAAAAATCAAAAGATATATTACTCTCTCATAATAAAAAAAAATAAACAAATGAAAATACTATTAGCTACCGATGGCTCCACACACAGCAAGGCAATGGTTAAACAATTTGCAGGCAGAACTTTCGCCCCCAACACCAAAGTGCGGATTATTTCTGCTTATGAAAGGTCTTACATTATGTATGCTTCCCCGATACCGATGGGTGCAATGAATGAATATTATGCTGAAGCCGACAAGCAGTTACTAAAATCTGCAGAGGTGGCAACTGAAAATGCAGCCACTATTTTACGTAAAGTAAATCCAAAGCTTTCTGTTTCTACTGCTGTTCTTGAAGGTTCTGCAAAAAGCGTTATCCTAAAAGAAGCCGAAAAGTTTGGCGCCAATTTAATTGTAGTTGGTTCTCATGGTCACGGAGCTGTCGCAGGTTTTTTACTGGGTTCGGTTTCTCAGGCGGTGGCGCTACATGCAAAATGTTCTGTGGAAATTGTACGGAATGAAAAAACAAAAAATAAATTATAATTATCACTTAAAATCAAAACAATGAAAAAGAATCAAAATGAATTATTACTTCATGGCCAAAAGCACGGCTCACAAGAAAATATGAGTTCAGGAAATTATACCTGCACAATGCACCCGGAAGTAAAATCAGACAAACCGGGCAAATGCCCCAAGTGCGGAATGGAATTAGTAAAGGCAAATTAATTAAACCGTCATAAGCGAAACTAAAGAAAGGGCTACGGCTGAATTGAAGAAAAAAATAAGAACAAGGGAAATTCTTTATTAACAATTAAAAAACAAATTATGGAAAAATCAATTGCACATACCTACCATCTCGGGGGTATGAGCTGCGGTGGCTGTGTTTCTGCAGTTAAACAAAAGTTATTCAGTGTGCCTGGTGTAAGATCTGTAACAGTTGACCTGGGAAAGAAGGAAGCGGAAATCACTTCATCACAGGAGATTAAAACAGATACGCTCCGAAGTGCTTTCAGTAACACCCATTATACCATTTCAGAGCTTAGAGCTTAAATAATTTCATTATTCTCATTTAAGGTAAATTAAATCAATCAACTATTTCTCTAACAATTTAAAAACAAAAATCATGCACATGTACGAAGGTTATCATTTCTGGGGAATGCACCTGATTTGGTGGTTCATCTGGATTATTTTTCTTGTTTCATTATTCGGATGGTACACACCCACCCGGAAAAGAAAGTAAAGAGAGAATTTTTTTTATTTGATATTTTTCGGAAGCATTTTGCTTCAGTACAAATACTAAATGAAGAAAAATATAGAGAAGGGTTAAGCCAGGCATTGATGCTTGATAACACTTCTGTAAACAAGTAAAATTCTGCATACAATTAAATTAAAAATTAAAAATTAAAAAAATGGCAAACAAAACAGTATTAAAAAAAGACAGCACAAAGGAAAGTAAACCAGGTGTGAAACAGGTTAACAAAAAAAGTGTAGCACCCGATAAAGTTGCTGATAAAAAGCAAAAGACAGCACCGAAGAAATCATCTGCATTAGTTGCTGCTTCTGTGGGGCGTAGTGCAGTAAACCAAGTGAAAGCTACTTCTTCAAAAGATGTAAGAGGATCAAGTGGTTTGGCAAATACGGGAACTATTATTTCTTATGATTAGTCAGATTAAGCAGAGAGTTCAGCATAGGTTATAAAACCCCAAATAATAAATGAAAAATATATTTAGTTTAATTAGAAGATTCAGATCTCCTCCACTGATTTTTTTTGTTGCCCTATTGCTGTGTTGGTATTCTGCAGAAAGTCAACAAATGCCGGAAATGAATAAAGATTCTTTACCTGTGAAAAAGCAAAGCATCAGCAATGATGAAGAAATAGCTCACCCCTTATTTACACACATGGGTATGCCTGAAGCTGTTGGCACCTACAGCCTGCGTACTGCAGCATTGCTAACACAAATGGATGGGAAATCAAAAGCTGATTTTGCTTTTCATTTTGAAACAGGGCTTTCAAAATTCGTTGGTCTTCATATCCGAAACGATAGATTTTTAGATAACTCCCATTCTGAAATAATGTTTCAATTTGCTGTAATCAGAAGCAAGGATGGAATGAGTGGTTTTTCTCCTATCATAGAATTTGAAATTCCCACAAAAAAAGGGGCAAGCCGTATCAATACACTGGTTGGTTTTTCTTCAGCACTTGTAAGGTCCCTTTTTTCCATTAATCAGGTACTTCATTATAATCCACGTGAAGATATGTTGGATGGAAGTATCGCATTGGTTTACAAGGTAACCAAAGGAGTATTTTTTGTGGTGGAAATATTAGGCGA
>JBKJSJ010000402.1:0-8543 GCA_046595965.1 Ferruginibacter sp. | reverse complement strand
AAACACAACAATATCCAGCGTGTCTTTGGGATATTTTGTTTGTATCAGTTCGCTCAGTGCCATGGCTACTTTTTTAGCTGGTGTAATGCGGTCTTCACCATACAAAATCATAGAATGAGAAATATCAATCATCAGCACCGTGGAAGTCTGAGATTTAAAATCTGTTTCCCTTATTTCCAAATCATCTTCATGCATTTTAAAACTATCAATGCCATGATTGATCTGTGCATTGCGGATGCTGCTGGTAAAATCAATCTGCTCCATGGTATCGCCAAACTGAAAGGGCCTTGTTTCAGGATTTATTTCATCGCCACCGCCGGGCTTAAAAGTTTGATGATTGCCCTGCCTTGTTTTTTTTAGTTTGCCAAAAATTTCTTCCAGACTTTTTTTTCGGATGCCCTGTTCTGTTTTAGGGCTAATTTTTATTGTCCCATTCTGCGGATCTTCATCAATGTATCCTTTCTTTTTCAGGTCTTCTAAAAAATCGCCGATGCCATAATCATTATCGGTCAATTTATATTCTTTATCCAGCTCATTCATCCATTGCATAGCTTCATTAAAATCGCCATTGGTGTAGGTGAGCAGTTGCAAAAATAGATCGAGCAGTTGCTCAAATTTTGATTTGGCATTCTGCAATGGATCATATTTAGAAAAATTAAAACCGAGCATAAATGAATTGCTAATTTTTTAATTTGAAATTTCGGATGTCTATATAATTAAGCCTTGGTTGTAAAAGTCACTTGTCGAAAGCAGATTAACTTCTTACCATTGACCACCGACAACAGCCCATGACCTTTTAACTCTTGACTCTTTGCCTCCCTGCAAAATACGTAACAAATGATTTGTGCGTTTGGTTTAGCTGTTAATAAAATAACCATCCATTTTAATTGCCGGATTTTATTACTCACAAATATTTAATCCTCTAATCCTCTAAACCTAATCTCTAAGAAACAAAAATTAATTTTTACAAATAATACCGATTGGAATTTATAGTTATTCCAACTGGTATTTACCAAAGCCCGAACGCACAAAGGCTTTAATTGAATTTCAGCATACGCTTATTGGTCTAAAATGAAATTCCGTTTGGTATAACAAATCGGTCTTTAAATAAATATCCCCTGAAAAATTCAGGGGATATTTATTTAAACAGAAGTTTAATTATTTTTTGGGGCTATCGGGTTTGGCCGCAGGAATATTTTGAATGGTTCCTGGTATCTCCGGGCTTACTACCGGTTTGTTTTTAAATTGTTCTTCCAGCCCCATGAGCCCTCTCAGCAGGTTATCGTTTCGCTCTTCTTCATAACCCAGCGCAGCCCGTTTGTTTTCATTCAGGCTTTCGTAATAAGTTTTTTGCTGCTCCATATCCCTGCGCAAACTTTTGCCCACTTTATCGGCCAATGCAGTATCGCCTGCTTTGTAAGCAGCATACAAAAACTGCAGCGATATCTGGTTATGCTGCTGGCTGCGGCTTACCATACCGTAAGGAAAGTTTTTTTCCAACATCATTTTATCGGCCTTGTTCAGCATTTGTTTGGCTTCTTCGGCTCGGCCACTTTCTGCAAAACTCATGGCCGACTGTGCATAAGCAAGCCGGATTGAATTTAAGTGCCTGCGGTTTTCTTCATCAAAATAAACACCCGGCACATTGGCACTGCCAAAAACAAATTTATTCATCAGCTTATCTTTTACCCAATCCTGGTTTACCTCGCTGTTGGCAACTGGCACTAAGCGATAAGTAAGTCCATCCTGCCTCAGGAAATTCTGGAAGCCCAGCTCACCATAAGGGGAAGTGAAGTAGATGGGCCGTTTCCATTTATTAGCTGCAATAATATTAAGAATGGCGGCATCGTTTTTATACAAAACATTTTTTGGTATTTCAAATTGCACGGCAGATAATACGGTATCGGTGGCAGTAACCGTTCCGTTTTGCTTTACCACATTAAAATCTACAGGAATGCTTACTTTTTTAGTAGGGTACACATTCAACGTGCTGCCATCTCTTCCCGTTTCTGTTTTAGATGGATCATCGCTGCCAGCCCAATCTTTCATCATGCTGTACAGATCCATAAACTGGTTGGCATCTACACCGGTTTTTGGAGCATTGTAAATAATATCCCTGTTAGAACCTTCTATTTGTGCAGCAGTCCAGAGCGGGTCTATGGCATCACTCTCATTCACCTTATACCGCAATTGATTTATATACCAGTCGGTGCCAAGCAAACTACTGTTTATAACTCGAATGTCTCTTCTTACACCTTCTACTTCCTGCGCATACCACAGTGGGTAAGTATCGTTATCGCCAAAAGAAATAAGGATTGCATTGGGTGCGCAACTTTCCAGGTAGTCCCTGGCAAGATCGGGTGCCAATGTTTTTTTACTGCGGTCATGGTCATCCCATCCCTGGCTACCCATTATTACCGGCACCAGCAACAGGCAGGCTACGCCTGCAATAAAGCCTGCGTTTCTTGTATTTTTTATTACTGGTAATATCAGATCTTTTACATATAAAACACCAATGCCTATCCAGAAAGCAAATGCATAGAAAGAACCTACAAATGCATAATCCCTTTCCCGTGGCTGGTTGCCAGCCTGGTTTAAATAAACAATAATAGCAAGGCCAGTAAAGAAAAATAAGAGCCCTACTACAAAGGCATCTTTGCCATCTTTTTTTACATGATAGGCCAGGCCAAGCAAACCTAAAATTAAAGGCAATGCGTAAAAATTATTATTGGCTTTATTATGCTTCAAACTATCAGGAAGCCGGTTCTGATCGCCCAGGCGCAGGTTGTCGTAAAAACCAATGCCTGTCTTCCAGTTACCATCTCTTACATTGCCCATATTAATACCCTGAATGTCATTCTGCTTGCCTGCAAAATTCCACATAAAATATCTAAAGTACATCCAGTTTACCTGGTAGCTCATAAAGAACTGAATATTCTCAGCCATGGTTGGAGGCCTTTCGTAATTACCTTCTTTGTCTTTGCTTATACCAGCCCAGTTGGCATAATAATCTGCGTGGTTCTGGTCATTGCTTTGATCCCACATACGGGGAAAAAAATGTTTGTCTGCATCGGCATATACGTAGGATACTTTGCGGCCATTTTTTTCGTACCTGCCATTAGATTTTATGTAAGTTTCTGTTACATCCATGTCCTGGATCTGTGCAGTAAAATCCTGGCCAAATAATACAGGCCAGTCACCGTATTGTTCCCGGCTTACATAGCCCACCAGGTTTACGGGGTTATCTACATTAAACATATCCAGGCTGGTATCTGCATTGCTGCGAATGAGCGTAGTAAAATAAGTAGAGTAACCCAGCAGCATAAAAGAAAAACACCAAAGCCCGAGTTTAAGAAAATTCCAGTTGTTTTTTTGTGCTATGCGGAGGCCGAAAAAAACCAGCACAGCTACCAGCACAAAGAAAAATGCAAAGCCAGAAAAGAAAGGCAATCCAAAACTGTTTACAAATAAAATATCCATATTGCCCGCACCTTTAATGCTCCATTGTATCACTGCTTTCTGCACAAGACCGGTGATGATGCAGCCCAGGATAAAGGCAAAAAAAGTTCCCCAGTTGGTAGCAGTATATCTTCTATAATAATATATAATTACAATGGCGGGTATGGTGAGAATGTTTAATAAATGCACGCCAATAGAAAGGCCCATCAGGAAAAAAATGAGAATAATCCAGCGGTCGGCCCTGGTAAAATGTCCCCTGATGCCCTGCTCATGTTCTTCTACCACTGCCTCATCCCATTTAAGGATAGCCCAAAAAACAATGGCAGTAAAGAAAGAAGACATGGCATATACTTCGGCTTCTACAGCACTAAACCAAAAAGAGTCGGAAAAAGTGTAGGCCAATGCGCCCACTACACCTGCTGCCATTACAGCAATTATATTTCCCTGGCTTAAGCCTTCAGCTTCTTTCTGCACAATTTTGCGGGCAAAGTGGGTGATGCTCCAGAATAAAAATAGGATAGTGAAACCACTGGACAATGCACTCATAAGGTTGATGCCTGTGGCTGCATGCTGCGGATCGAATGGAACCATAAATAAACGGCCTATTAAAACAAACAGGGGTGCTCCGGGCGGATGAGGCACCTGAAGTTTATAGGCACTGGAAGCAAACTCGCCGGTATCCCAAAAACTGCCGGTGGCTTCCATAGTCATTATGTACACTGCACAGGCAATAAGGCATATTGCCCAGCCGGTAATGTTGTTTATTTTTTTAAAACTCATACGATGTTAGTTATAAGTGGGCAAATATAATGATGTTTGTTGTTGGGGAGGCATAGGGAAAGTTTTTTTACATTTATTTTGTAACGCTGATAAAATGGATCTTTTTTGATTTCGTTAATTCATTCAGGGTAGGGCTATCTTAATGAATGGATCTTATTTTACATAGATGAATAATTGATTAGATAAAATTATCAGCCAAATCCTGTTCATCTCTATAATCAGCGATCAATATCTTTGAGCCAATGAAAAAAGCATTCTTACAATTACATATAGCAGTTTTTTTGGCAGGGTTTACAGCTATCCTTGGTAAATTAATTTTATTAAACGAGGCATTGCTGGTATGGTACCGCATATTAATAACCGTATTTGTATTGGGTGCATGGATTTTTTATAAAAAGCAATTGCAAACATTGCCCGCAAAAGACCTTTTAAAAATTGCGGGAGTGGGGCTCATTATAGCACTACATTGGGTTACATTTTATGGAAGTGTAAAGTATGCCAATGTTTCGGTGGCCCTGGTTTGTTTTTCTGCTACAGGTTTTTTTACAGCTTTATTGGAGCCTGTACTGCTGCGCAAAAAAATGCAGTGGACAGAGTTGTTCCTGGGGCTACTTGCCATTACAGGCATCTATATTATTTTTGATTTTCATCCGCAATATAAAACGGGTATTCTTTTTGGAATACTATCTGCAATAGGCAGTGCATTGTTCCCGGTTTTTAATAAACAGTTGTTGCTAAAGTTTAGCCCCACCACACTTACTTTTTATGAAATGGGAGGAGGATTATTATTTTTAAGTTTTTTTATACCGTTCTATCTTTATTTTTTTTCGGCTACCTATTATTTTCCTTCTGCTGCAGATTGGGGATGGTTGATTATACTGGCTGTGTTGTGTACGGTGGTAAGTTTTAACCTGCAGTTAAACGCACTAAAAAAAATATCTGCCTTTACGGCCAATCTCACTTACAACCTGGAGCCTGTGTATGGAATAATAATGGCTTTTATTTTTTTTGGAGAAAGTAAAAACCTGCATCCCGGATTTTACTGGGGGCTGGCTTTTATTTTATTGGCTATTATTTTGCAAATGCTTATTG
The DNA here is from genome assembly GCA_046595965.1 of Ferruginibacter sp. GTDB lineage: Bacteria > Bacteroidota > Bacteroidia > Chitinophagales > Chitinophagaceae > Ferruginibacter. The sequence continues at coordinate 3,212 of JBKJSJ010000402.1, read as the reverse complement.
TATGGCAGCAGCAAAATAAGCGGAAGCTTTTATTAAAATAAAAATGCTGCCTGGATGCGCAGCATTTTTAGTAAAAAAATTTTTATTACTGATTTAAAGTTTTCTGCAGGTCTTCATTCATTTTTACATAATCATCATTCTTTGCTTCTTTGGCCAAAGCAAGGGATTTTTTAGAGCTTTCCAAAGCAGCTTTATTGTTGCCTCTTAGCTTTTCTATTTTTGCTTTGTATAACCATATCCAGAAAGCTTTAGGATCGGCCTCTACCGCTTTGCCAGCATATTCAAGTGCCTTCACCGGGTTGTTATCATATTCATTGTAAAACTGTGCTGCCTGCCAGTATGGTTTTGTATCAGAGAGCATTGCTGCATTTATTTGCGAACGGATGCGTTCTTTTATGGTAGCATTGATGGGGATCGATATAGCCGTTTTTTCCCAAAGAATCTGCAACACACAACTCTCTGGTTTTACATCTGCAAACTGCATGGTAAAACTTTCCAGCGCATCTTTTATCCTGGTTGGTTCTACCTTAAACCTTACAACATCTTCCACTTCTTTGTATCCATCAATACCCCAGTTGGTTATTCCTTTATTTAAAATTATTTCCCAGCTTTCGTAGCCTGGTATGGTATAAAGCACATACGAACCTGTGTCTATTCTTTTGCCTTTTATTTCTACCACATCGGTAAACCTTATCAGTGTGGCTTCGTTGGCACCCGTGCGCCACAGTTTATTAAAAGGCACCAGGTCGCCAAAAACTTTTCTTCCTTTGGCCACAGGCCTGCTGTAGGTAAGTTCTATGCTTCCCAATGCAAAATGCTGTTTAATGTTTTGAGTGGGGGATGGCGCAGGCATTTTTACCTGTGCATGGAGCCTGGTAGTCATCAACAGAAACAGGATAACAATGTTTACTATTTTCATTTATCTGGTTTAAAGCTTTGAGAAAATAAAAGGGAGATGTAAAAAAATTATTGAAAAAATACTTTTACAGTTTGATAAAATAAGCGGTTATTCATTGCTGCTATTTGCGGGATGTGCAGCAGTTTTTCAGAATATCCCTGCAGCCCCAGTAGCCCTGCTGCATTACCTTTGTTAAGCGCTATTTCCAGGTAGCCGGCAGAATTAAAGTGAGCCAGCTTTTCGCCCTCGGGCACATCGGCATAGGTATCGCTGATCTTATCTATTATTTCATCCCTTTTAAAGATGATAGAAAATTTTCTGCCTTTGCGCTGCTCTTCAAATTCATCCTGCTGAATGTTTACAATTACGTTTTCAAAATTATCAATAAAAATTATCTGTCCTTCTATCCAGTCGGTACCCAGCAGTGGCTTCAGGGGATTTTTTACCTTGATGGAAACGGTTGGGTCGCCCACCTGGTTTAATGTTTTTCCATTGATGATGGCATTAATAGCTTTACCAAAAACACTTACACAATACAAAGTATTTTTTTGTTCTGTGGGTTCCAGTGCCAGCGCCACTACATTCTGCGGAGGCTCCTCCAGTATCATGGTGATAAGCCCGTTATCGGCACAGCCAATATATTGCCCATTGTGTTCTATGAGCAAAAGATGTTCGGGTTTTTCATCAAATAAATTTACCAGCACCAGGTGAAAACTGCCCACCGGAAAATTGCGGATAGCATTCCTGCACACATAAGCCGCCTGCGGATAATTAAAGGGAGAAAGCAGGTGAGAAATATCTATAATATTAAAGGAACTGTTTACCTGCAGCAGCCTGCCCTTGATGGCGCCCGGTATAAAATCCTGCATACCAATATCGCTTGTAAGGGTGAGTAACGGCATCGTGTAGTAGAAAAATTTATTTATTTTTTATGTGGTTAAATAATTCAGCATTGCATCAACCCATTTGCACATTTGCAAATTAGCACATTTGCAAATTAGCACATTTGCATATTTGCTTACTTCACCAACTGCCCGTTCTTAAAGAAAAATTTCCGGGTAAGCCTGTCTGCCCATGAAGGGAAAAATTTATTTATAAAAACAGTTTGTTTGCCCTTTATTGTAAGTACCAATGTTCTTTTCTTTTTTTCAATAGCCCTTAAAATATGTCTTGCACATTCCGGTGCACTCATCAGCTCCGATTCATTGAGCGGGCTTTCGCCCTGCGATTGTGCTTTGGCATTCAATGCTGCATTGCGGATATTACTTCTTGTAAATCCGGGGCATACCCACATTACATTTACTCCATCATCAAGCAATTCTGTACGCACAGATTCAAGCCAGCCATTGAGTGCAAACTTACTGGCGCTGTAGCCGCTCCTGCCTGGCAGGCCCCGGTATCCTGCAATGGATGATACACCCACTATTGTTCCTTTTCTTTCCAGGATAGAATTTAACGCCAGCTTGGTGCAATACACCGTACCAAAATAATTAATGTCCATTACTTTTTTAAAAACATCCAGTTCTGCATCTTTCAGCAGAGAGCGCATAGAAATACCAGCATTGTTAATAAGGATATCAATGCCACCAAATTGTTTGATGGTAGAATCTATAAACATTTTGCAATCGTTGTAATTGCTTACATCTGCCACCACACAATGCAAGGGTTGGGTAGAATGCCTTAACTGCAGGTCGTATAGTTTATCCTGGTTGCGGGCACAGGTAGCCACCCTGGCTCCCATGGGCAACAGTAATTCTATCAATGCTTTGCCAATTCCATCGCTGCCGCCGGTGATGGCAACCGTTTTATTTTTAAAAAAATGATCCATCCATTTTTATTTATGGCAAAAATAGGTGCAATATTTTGCTGTTGGCAAACAATTAAAAAATTAAATGGAAGATTATATATAATTCTTTTTTAAAAAAATTTGCTGCAAACTCATTTTGCCCTTATTTTTGCAATCCATTAAAAAATAGTGGTACGATTCTGTAGCTCAGTTGGTATAGTATCCCAATTTAATCGGTAGGATAATGTGTTCTGAAAAAAAATAAAAGTTCTTGATTCTGTAGCTCAGTTGGTAGAGCAATACACTTTTAATGTATGGGTCCTGGGTTCGAGTCCCAGCGGGATCACAAAAAAGCCTCAGTTAAAAAAGCTGAGGCTTTTTTTATGTTATGCCATCATGTTACATTTTATATTCTTGTAAACTAAACAAATACTATGTTGGTGCTTGTATGAATATGGAGCGGCACTTGTATGAATATAATAATTGTCATTCTAAAATCACAAGTACCGGCGTTCCGTGAATTGTTTT
>JBKJSJ010000304.1:0-4125 GCA_046595965.1 Ferruginibacter sp. | reverse complement strand
AGTGGGGGCCAGAAATGATCCATCATTTTATTGGCATGTTTACTTTTGTTATTTACGATACCCATAAAAAAGAACTGATCTGCTTTAGAGACCGGGCCGGAGTAAAACCTTTTTACTATTACTGGCAGGATGGTTTGTTCCTCTTTGCATCGGAGCTTAAAAGTTTTCATCAGCATCCGGCTTTTAAAAAAGAAATTAACCCGCAGGCACTGCAGCAATTTATGCAATACGGATATATACTGGCACCACTCAGCATTTTCAAGCATACACATAAATTATTGCCTGGCCATTATCTTCAATTCAATATTTCAAATTCTACATTTGAAATTTATAAGTATTGGGATGTGTATGATTTTTATAATAAGCCCAGGCTTGATATCGGCGAAGCAGAAGCAAAGAAAGAAACAGAAAAATTACTCATTTCTGCCTGCCAGTACCGCATGGTGGCAGATGTACCCGTGGGTGTTTTTTTAAGTGGAGGATACGACAGTACTGCAGTAACAGCTATTCTGCAAAAACATCAGCCAGAAAAAATAAAAACCTACACGATTGGTTTTTTTGAAGAAGATCATAACGAAGCGATATATGCTAAAAAAGTTGCAGCTTACCTGGGCACCGATCATACAGAACATTACTGTACTACCAAAGAAGCACAGGAAATTATCCCCGACATTCCATTTTATTGCGATGAACCTTTTGGCGATTCTTCTATTATACCCACCACACTGGTAAGCAAGCTGGCCCGGCATCAGGTAACGGTGGCACTGAGTGCCGATGCTGGTGATGAAACTTTTGCAGGATATACAAAATATTCTGTGGCATTGGATTTTCTTAAAAAAGTAAACCGCCTGCCATCCTTTGCCCAAAAACCTGCAGGCAAAATTTTAAATTATATTCCCGATACCTTGCTTACCCTGCTTACGGGCAGCAGTGCTGCCCCTATGAAAAAACAAAGGCTCTCTCAAATGCTGCAGCAGCAAATGACCTCGGCTACTGTAATGGACGGCCTACTCTCGCAGGTTTACACCAGCACACAATTGCAGCAGTTGTTTACCAGCAACTCCATTAAACCGGTTTCATTTTTTGATTCGGAAGATAAACTCAATGCCTCGGTAACAGCACTGGATAAAATGCTGGCCATAGATTATAAAACTTACATGCCAGATGATATATTGGTAAAAGTAGATCGTGCAGGAATGAGCACTTCGCTGGAAGGGCGGGAGCCTTTGCTCGATCACAGACTTATAGAATTTGTGGCACAGTTACCCCATCATTTTAAAATGAATGGACACAATAAAAAATACCTGCTCAAAGAAATTGTACATGATTATGTGCCCAAAGAAATGATGGACAGACCTAAAATGGGTTTTGGTGTGCCGGTATATAAATGGCTGCGCAACGAACTTAAATATTATGCTGATGAATACATGAGCGAACCCGCTTTTGCCCGGCATGGCCTGTTTAAAAAAGAAGGCGTGCAACACATTGTAAACCAATTTTACCTGGGCGATAGAAATTATAATACTTTGTTCTGGTATTTACTCATGTTTCAGATGTGGTATAAAAGATGGATGGACTAAAATATGTTCTGTAAAAAATTGATGAAAAAAATACTTTTTATTTCTTACGATGGCATGACTGATCCGCTGGGGCAGAGCCAGGTGATACCATACCTGGCCAATCTTACAAAATATGGTTATTCGTTTACGATACTCAGTTGCGATAAACCGGATAAGTATGCAGCCAATAAAAACTATGTAGATAAACTGGTAGAGCATTTTCCTATAAAATGGGTAAGCATTCCGTATCATAAAAATCCACCGGTACTTTCGGCTGTGTATGATTATTATCAACTGAAACATGCGGCCAAAGCACTGCATAAAAAAACAGGATTTGATATGGTACATACCAGGCCCGGCCTGCCAACACTGGTAGCTTTGTGGATGAAGAAAAAATACGGCATAAAATTCCTGAATGATATCCGTGGTTTTTGGGCCGATGAAAGAGTAGATGGCGGTATGTGGAATTTAAAAAATCCTTTATTTAAAACCATTTACCGGTTCTTTAAAAAACATGAATTTGATTGCATAGAAAAAGCAGACTACAACAACTGCCTTACTTATGCAGCCAAAAAAGAAATACAGTCCTGGAAAGATATTCCCGGTCAACCCATACCAATAGAAGTAATTCCCTGTAGTGTTGACCTCAATTTATTTAATCCCGAAAATATTGACCCATCTTTAAAACAACAATTTAGTAAGGAGTTAAACATTCAATCCGGTGACATCATTTTTACTTACCTGGGTTCTATTGGTGGCTGGTACCTTACAGATGAAATGATGCGTTTTTGTAAAGTATTGGCTGACAAAATTCCGGCTGCTAAATTTTTATTTATCTCCACACATCTTCATGAAAAAATAGCTGCTGCTGCCGCAAGGCAGGGTTTGCCTGCACAAAAAATAATAGCAAAGCAGGCAAAGCGACATGAAGTGCCGGTGCTGCTTTCGTTTAGTGCTTATGCTATCTTTTTTATAAAGCCCTGCTTTTCCAAAATATCTTCTTCGCCTACCAAGCATGGAGAAATAATGGCCATGGGCATACCAGTAATTACTAACAGTGGTGTGGGCGATGTAGAAGAAATAGTAATGAAGTATAATGCAGGCTATATCCTGAAAGATTTCTCAGACAATTCTTTTAATACAATAGCCAATCAAATACAAAAGGGAAATACATTCAGCCAGCAAGAAATAAGAAACGGTGCTAAAGATTTTTATGCAATGGAAACTGCTATTGACCGATACAAAAAAATTTACCAGGATATTTTAAACAAAGATGAAAAGAATTGATGTGCTGTTATTTTTTAAAACTTATATTGCCCAGTAATACCAAACGAAATTTCATTTTAGGCCAATGTGTGGTGGCTGAAATTTTGGTTAGCTTTTGAGCGCTAAGGTTTGGTAAATGCCTATAAAAAGTATTGGGCTAATTTATAAATCAAATCTCTATAACCCCTTGCTAAAAATTTGATATTCGTAGTTTTGAGATTTTGAATGATTTCAACTATTTTTTAAAAAACCGTAGAGTTATATACTTTTTTTTAATTTTTAAACTACTGGCATTCGGTATAATTTAAAATTCAATTATGCAACATAAATTTTTAATTGTCGGTTCTGGTTTTTCGGGGGCCGTACTTGCGGAACAACTTGCAGCCAAACTGGATTGCGAAATAGATATATGGGATGAAAGAGACCATATAGCAGGCAACTGTTTCACTAAAAGAGATGCAGCAACCAATGTAATGGTTCATGAATATGGCCCACATATTTTTAATACAGACAAAAAAGAGATATGGGATTATGTAAACAGCTTTACAGAATTCAAGCCCTATATCAACAGGGTAAAGGCAAACTATAATGACCATATTTATTCATTGCCAATCAACCTGCATACCATCAACCAATTTTTTAATAAAGACTTTAATCCGTCTGAGGCAAAAGAATTTATTGCATCAATTGCAGATAAAAATATAGAGGAACCAAAAACATTTGAAGAGCGGGCTTTGAAATTCATTGGAAAAGATTTGTACAAAGCTTTTTTTTATGGGTATACCAAAAAACAATGGGGTTGTGAACCCGCAGAATTACCAGCATCAATTTTAAAGCGATTGCCTGTAAGGTTTAATTACGATGATAACTATTACAATAATCCCTACCAGGGCATACCTGTTTACGGGTACACAGCATTGATTGAAAAATTGCTTTCCAACTCCAAAATAAACCTGTCATTAAATAAAAAATTTAACAGGCAGGATATTAAACCCGGGGAGTACGATCATATATTTTATACCGGCCCAATTGACGCCTACTTTGGGTATAGTCATGGCAGGCTGGGGTACAGAACCGTTGTTTTTGAAAAACATATAGCACAAGGAGACTACCAGGGTACTGCAGTAATAAATTATTGTAATGAAGAAATTCCATACACACGTGTGCATGAGCATAAGCATTTTACTCCATGGGAGCAGCATGAAAAAACAGTTTACATAAAAGAATTTAGTAAGGAAACAACAGAAAGGGATGTGCCTTATTACCCCAAAAGATTAAAAGCAGATAAAGAAATACTATT
>JBKJSJ010000113.1:0-4521 GCA_046595965.1 Ferruginibacter sp. | reverse complement strand
TTTAATTTTATTGCATAAAAAAGCCCCAACTTTTTGTCGGGGCTCTAAGCGAATCAGTTGGTTATGGTAACTTTATGATACAGCACATTGCGCCCCTAAAAATGTATAATCCATTATCGGACTAAACCATTTTTTTGTTTCAATATCTAAATTAAGGCGTAACATGTTGTGTGTTTTATATTTTTGTTTTGCGTTACAAAGATGAATTTATTTTTTTCAATCTGCCAAATTTATTTTTAATTTACTTTTAACTATTGATTTCAGGAACCACACAAAGTCTCTATTAGCAGTATTTTCAGCCTGTGGAAAAAATAAATTCTTTTCAATTATAATCAAACCATTAATCATTTTCCGCTTTATCCTTCTCATTCAATTTTAAAAACGCTGCTCTTTTAGGGCCAGGAAATGGCACAGCAGTTCCCTTTACTGCATACCACAATATTTCATTAAATTCTATATCGGGCACGGCATCTTCTGTAGTAAAATCATAAGCATCAGATAAGCGCTGCCATTTATTGAGCGCTATATTTTTTTCATTCAAATCTACTAATGGGATTACTGCTTTAAATGGAGTTAGATCTACTGTAGCGGTAAAACTACGCCACATAGGCACTGCGGCGGCATCGTATTGTGTCATGGGTGGCATGCCCAATATGAGTTCCATTGTGCGCAGCATTGCAGAAGTAGAATACATGGTATGATCCACAAAATTTCTTTTTACAAATCCACCTGCAAGGTAGGCTGTGCTGCGGTGTGCATCCACATGATCGGCTCCGTTTTGTGCATCATCCTCCAAAATAAAAATGGCCGTTTCTTTCCAGATGGCTGAGTTACTAATATGCTCTACAAACAATCCAACTGCCAGGTCATTATCTGCTACATGTGCATAAGGAGTGGGTCTTCCTTTTCGCAATCCTTCTGTGTGATCGTTTCCAAAACGAACGGTATTAAACTGAGGAACTTTATTTATAGCAATTAGCGAATCAAAATCCTGTTTCCATTGTGTAAATCGCAGGCTGTCTTTTACATTCATATTATACCCTTCAAAATAATTACACATATTATTTTTTAGCGATGGGATATTGGGTTTGCCATTGTCTGCAAATTCGCCATAGGTTCTAAAGCTCACATTATTTCTTACACAATTATCCCATATAAATCCTTTTTTATTATTAGCGATAGCACGGTTTCCTTCTGCATCATATTTTCCGCCACGGCCTCCATAATTGGTGGGCCATGTTTTTTCAAGATAATCTGTTGAGTAAGCTCCCATGCTCCAGTTATGCCCGTCGGCACTCACTTCTGCATCTACATAAAAATTATCGAGCAATACAAACTGGTTGGCAAGGTTATGCTGGTTGGGCGTAATTTTTTCCCCAAACAAAACAAGGCTTGTATCGCCATTGCCTTTTTTTATATCACCCAACACCTGGTCGTAAGTTCTGTTTTCTTTAATAACATAAAACACATATTTTATGGGCGAGTTTTCTCCTACTTTCATAGGTATGGGATTGCCTGACAATCCATCTGTTTCTGTTTCTCTTTTTTTAGTGTAGGGTGTGTTTGCATACACTGCCTGTGAGTAAATGGCTAATTGATTTTTTGATGGAGTATTAATAATACTCATTGTGCCTTTAAATAAACCTGCTATGTATTGCACACCGATGGGTTTTGCTGTATCGCCCTGTTGGTAAAGAACTGCTTCTCTTGGCCGCAAAGGGCTGGGCCCGTAAGGATTTGCCATAGATGAAAAACCTTTACCATTTGCAACAAATATTTTTTTACCAACTACTTTTACATTGGTAGGATACCAGCCCACCGGTATAAAACCCTTAGACATGCTGGTGCCAGGATTACTCACATCAAAAACGGCCAGGCAATTGTTATCGGCATTGGCTATGTATAAAGTTTTTTCATCGCTACTTAGTGCTAAACCATTGCTGGTGCTGCCGCTTGGTGAGTTCGGATACAAAGCTGCATCAAGTGTTTCTACTACTTTGTTGTTGCTGGTATTAATTACAGAAACACTATTGTCGTTTGCATTGGCAACAAATAACCATTTACCATTTTTAGAAAGACATAATTCGTTAGGGTTATCACCTACTATTATTTCATCTTTTATTTTCACTGTTTTTGTATCAACCAAAATTACTTTATCGCATCCCCAGCAACTGATATAGAGAATAGATTTATCGGGTGATAATAAACAGGTGTAGGCTTCGGCTGGCAATTTTATTTTTTTAATAACCAATTTTGATTTGAGATCAATAATGTATAGTGAATTATCTTCTTTGGTTACAGTATATAATATTTGTTTTGCATCATCTATTTCTAACCCTGCCGGAGATATCAATGCTTTGCCTTTTTCTGCAAGTATTATACTATCAGTGAGCATTAATTTATTTGCAATAATACTGTATTGCAAAATACGATTATCGTTACCGCCGGATGCAAATAACTTTTTTTCATCGGCAGTAAATTTTAAACCATACCAGCTTTTAGATATTATCACTTCATGCAACATTTTTTCTTTTTTTGCATCAAACAACTGGATGGTTTGAGTGCTTTGCCCATTATTGGTCACAGCCATATATTTACCAGAACTGCTTACAGCAATATTAAGCGGAAGATCTCCGAGTTGTATGCTTTTTCCTACGGGTGATAAGCTCCAACCATTGGGAAGTGTAATTTTTTTTGCAGCAAGGTTTTGCAATGTTTGTGCAAAACAAGTCCCGGAGGCTATTAAAAATAACGGTAATATAATTCGTTTCATTTTATTTTGTTTAGAGCAGGAAAGTTACGAATAAGTAAGCCCTTAAAAAATGAAATGAAAACTGTCATAGTAAAAACAGGGAAGTGCTTTATTGTTTTTCAATCAAATATTTCCAGTAACGTTTTGGCATGTGCTGAATGTGCAGCTTTGTATTTTTGCGGGCCTTAATATTTACACTGCTAAAGTATTGTTGCCAAAGCGTTTGATACAAATTTTCCTTTTCATCATAAATCGCTGCAAGCGCAGTTTTATTTTGTAAATCATTCGAAAAATCAATCTGCACTTCAGTTACCTGCTGCAAATCGTAATATATTCCATATTTACGCATGGCATCGTATATTAGCCATCGCTGATCTGCATACCTGTTTTTGAAATGAGAAATTATTAAAGGCAGTACATTATAATCAGGTTGTATTATGGCATAATACAATTCATCTTTGGTAAGTTGAAAGCGAACAAATGCTTCCATGCGATGTTTTTCCCGGTGCACTTTACGACTTACCTGCTGCAGCATTAATACATTTGCATTACTATAATTATTTTCTACTGAAGCCTTAGAGCCTAAAACATATTGAATATAACGCAACATTACATTTTCAATATCTTTTTCTTCGCTCAAAAAAGATTTATAAAGTTGTTGAAATGCTTTCGGGGTAAGTTTTTGCTGCAATTTATTTATTACTCTTTTTGCTTTTTCATTTTCTGTGCAAGTGTTGTGAACACTCCCAAACAAAGATGTAGTTGAAACACTCCTTTTGCAAATAGAAGGTTGAAGGATTTTGTATTCATAGGCTTCAAATATAGCCGTAAAAAATCCCATCCAGCTTTCGTCGTATGTTATTATGTTCATTTAAAATAATGCTATCTGTGGAGAAAAATTGGGTTTGTATTTACTAAACCCTTCTGATAAAATAGCATGTTTAATTTGTGCCGGCAGCCAGTCTTTCATTTCGTATTCTGCACCGGCACTTATAAAATAACGGGCACGGTTAACCGCAATCCCCATCTTTTTTAAATGCTCAAATGTAATGCGGCCAAATTTACGGCCTGCTACTATTTTGCGTGCATTTTGTACGCCAATACCCGGCACCCGGATTATATCTTTATAATCTGCACTATTTACATCTACTGGAAATAAATGAAGATTGCGCAAAGCCCAGCTTAGTTTTGGATCTATATCTATATCGAGTAAGGGATTTTGCCTATCTACAATTTCAGTTACTTCAAAGCCATAAAAACGAAGCAGCCAATCGGCCTGGTATAAACGGTTTTCTCTTACCATGGGTACGGGTGTGCCAATGGCGGGCAAACGGTTATCGTTACTTATAGGTACATAACCGGAATAATACACCCGCCGCATATTCATTTTTTTATAAAACCCATTTGCCAGGTATAAAATTTCCATGTCTGTTTCGGGTGTGGCACCAATTACCATTTGGGTGCTCTGGCCGGCTGGTGCAAACATGGGTGCTTTTTTAAATAGCTTTTTGGCTTCTTTATTTTCTATGATGGCCTGCTTTACAATTTTCATTGGCTCAATCATGTCAATTCTTTTTTTGTCTGGTGCCAGTAAAGCAAGGCTTTTTTCAGTGGGCATTTCCACATTTATACTAAGCCTGTCTGCGTAAAGTCCTGCTTCTTTAATTATTTCCTCGCTGGCACCTGGGATTGTTTTGAGATGAATGTATCCATTGAACTTATGTTCTGTACGCAGTTTTTTTGCTACCAGCACCAACCTTTCCATGGTG
>JBKJSJ010000452.1:0-3470 GCA_046595965.1 Ferruginibacter sp. | reverse complement strand
TGTACCCATGATGGTATAAAATTAATCTAAACTTCTTGCACTACCAGTAGCAGCCAGTTTTAATAACTGGTCGTATTGTTCTGCATTTAAATCGTTGCTAAAGAAATAAACCGGGTTTACATTTGCATTGTTAATGCTTACTTCATAATGGCAATGTGGACCAGTGCTTTTACCCGTACTGCCCACCCATCCTATTATTTCACCTCGTTTTACTTTTTGCCCGGCACGCACTTTTATGCGCACCATGTGGCCGTAAAGTGTTTGGTATCCATACCCATGATTAATCTCCACATGATTGCCATATCCACTGGCAGATTGACCCGCAGTTTTTACTACTCCATCGCCGGTAGCATAAATAGGTGTGCCCTGTGGTGCCGTAAAGTCCAGTCCCTTGTGCATTTTTGGCGTACCATAAACGGGATCTATCCGCATACCAAAACCACTGGCTATGCGGTTTAGTTGTTTATTGCTCACCGGTTGTATGGCGGGCAGGCTGGCCAGTTTAGCTTCCTGGTTATTTATTAGTTTTTCTATGCCGGTATAGCTCTCCATCTGAAAAGCCATCCTTGCAGTAAGCATATTTAATTGCGTGGCAATGTTTTTTCCCAGCACATCATCACCCATCACATTTACTTTATCCAGCTCCTTTTTTTGTTCAATGGCTTTGGCCCTTGCACTATCGGGCAGCGGGTTGGCCTCAAAGATAGAGCGATAGACCTCATTGTCTCTTTTTTCCAGCGCAGCCAGTTGCTGCTCCAGGGTTACTATTTTTTTGTTTATGTTACTATAATTATCCCGTAGCAGTTCGTACTTTTTATTGGCTTCAATATCTGTAGGTCTTGGAAAAAAACGGTTGTATAAATAAATGACAATAGCAGAGCCCACAATCAATCCTGATAACAGCCCAAAAATGCGCAGCAGTTTTACCCTAAACGGCAATACCAGTTTTTCGTACCGGAGCGAGTGAGTGTTATAGTAATATTTTATTTTTTTCATAAAATCCAAAAGCTGCCAACCAGCCTGCAAAACTCATACTTAAATGCTTAAATTTGCCATTTTACAAAAACAAAGAGAACCATTTTTTTGATACCGGCATTAGAGCAATCGTCATCATCGTTGTGTCACTCACTTGTGCCGCATCACAAAATGCAGCTTTTATCTAAGCGTACAAATATAATCGTAACTATAATCATAATCAACCTATTCAAATTATTAACACTATATGATGACTGCTGCTGCCATAAGACAGGCTTTTCTTGATTTCTTTTTATCTAAAGAACATATTATTGTTCCCTCTGCCCCCATTGTTATAAAAAACGATCCCAGTTTACTGTTTACCAATGCGGGTATGAACCAGTTTAAAGATTATTTTCTCGGCAATAAACCAGCACCCTCTCTACGAATTACAGATACTCAAAAATGCCTTAGAGTAAGTGGCAAGCACAACGACCTGGAAGAAGTGGGTGTAGATACCTATCACCACACTATGTTTGAAATGCTGGGCAACTGGAGCTTTGGAGATTATTTTAAAGCGGAAGCAATAAAATGGAGTTGGGAACTTCTTACAGAAATTTACAAAATACCAAAAGCTCATTTATACGTTACCGTGTTTGAAGGCGATGAAAAAGAAGGGCTGCCCAGGGATGAAGAAGCCTGGAAGGAATGGAAAAAATATTTGCCCGAAAGCCATATTTTGCCGGGCAATAAAAAAGATAATTTTTGGGAAATGGGCGATTCAGGTCCCTGCGGCCCCTGTACCGAAATTCATGCCGACTGCCGCACCGAAGAAGAAAAAAATGTAGTGAGTGGGGCTTCCCTGGTAAACAACGATCACCCGCAGGTGATAGAAATATGGAACAATGTATTCATCCAGTTTAACCGGAAAAAAGATGGCAGCCTGGAGGCACTGCCTGCCCAGCATGTAGACACAGGTATGGGCTTTGAGCGGTTGGTGCGGGTGCTGCAGGGCAAACAAAGCAATTATGATACAGATGTATTTACCGGCACTATTGCAGAAACTGGTAAAATTGTAAATAAAGTTTATAAAGGAGATGACTCTAAAGAGTCAATTGCTTTTAGGGTTTTAGCAGATCACATTCGGGCCATCTCTTTCAGCATTGCAGATGGACAGTTACCCTCAAACACAGGCGCGGGTTATGTAATACGCAGAATACTTCGCAGGGCAGTTCGGTATTATTATACTTATCTCGATTACAAACAACCACTATTACATATACTTTTACCCGTTATAGCAAAACAATTTTCTACTGTTTTTCCTGAACTGGACAAACAAAAGGATTTTGTTGCCAAAGTAATTAAAGAAGAAGAAGAAGCATTTTTAAGAACGCTGGAAAAGGGTCTTAAAAAAATGGATCATATTATAGCTGCATCATCTGCGGGAATCATTACAGGTGCAGATGCATTTGAATTGTTAGACACTTTTGGTTTCCCAATTGACCTTACCAGGTTGATAGCCTCTGAAAATAATTTAACCGTAGATGAAGCAGGTTTTGAAACCGAAATGCTGCAACAAAAAAGCCGCAGCCGTGCAGCCACTGCCATGGATACCGAAGACTGGCAAATAGTGAATGAAGGCAACCCAAAAGGCTTTGTTGGATATGATTCACTTATAACAAAAACAAAAATTTTACGGTACAGAAAAGTTACCGGAAAAGGCAAAGAATTGTATCAAATTGTATTGGATAAAACTCCCTTCTACGCAGAAAGCGGCGGACAAGTGGGCGACTCCGGCACTTTAACTATTGACAATGCAGCATTCAGCATCATTGATACAAAAAAAGAAAACGACCTCATTATCCATTTTGCAGAAAGTATTCCTGCAAATGTTGATGGCGAAGTGATTGCAGGTGTTGATGCAATAAGAAGAAAAAATATTACAATGCATCATAGCGTTACGCACCTGATGCATGCTGCACTAAGGCAGGTATTGGGCAATCATGTAGCACAAAAAGGAAGCCTGGTAAATAATGAACATCTTCGTTTCGACTTTTCGCATTTTGCAAAAGTTACCGATGAAGAACTAACTGCCGTAGAAAAAATAGTGAATGAAAAAATAAGAGAAAATATTCCGGTGGTTATTAAAGAAATGAAAAAAGACGAAGCCATTGCTATGGGAGCCATGGCTTTGTTTGGCGAAAAATATGGAGACACGGTAAGGGTGGTTATGATGGATCCATCCTATTCTATTGAGCTTTGTGGCGGTACTCATGTGGGCAGCACGGGCGGCCTGGGTATCTTTAAATTTAAAAGCGAAGCTGCGGTGGCAGCGGGTGTGCGCAGGGTAGAAGCTGTATGTGGTGCGGCTGCAGAAAAAATGATAAACGATAGTCTCCTTGAAATGAGTGCCATTCGTGGTTTATTAAAAAATCCTGCCGACCTTTTAAAGTCCATAGAAAATCTACAGGCAGAAAATAATGTATTGGCCAAACGGATAGAATCACTGGAGGCAA
>JBKJSJ010000406.1:0-6403 GCA_046595965.1 Ferruginibacter sp. | reverse complement strand
ACTTCATCCCAACTGCTTATTTTATTATTTTTTATTGCAAGCTTTAATCTTTCTACCGATGATTTTTTTATTAACTGGCTGCCAATGTTCATCCATTCTGCCCTTGTTAGTTTTGTGGTAAGCGATTTTTTGAATGCATCAAAACTGGTGAAATTTTTTTTCGCAAAATGATCCATCAATTGCAGGCTGCAGTAATATTGAATAAGTTCTTTAAATATTTTTATGGCCTGCGGAACTTTTATTAATTGCGTTTCTCTGTCTGTATTTTCCCATCCGGTTATGGCTGCTGTACCTTCTTCATTGGGTTTTACTTTTTCTAAAAAAGCCACAGATTCAAATAATTCATTGATGGTATCCGGGGCCAGGTAATCATATTCTATCAGTTGAATTTTTTGGGTTCGTTTATCCCTGTCACGGTATTTCCATGCATTGCGTTCAAGCGCATACATGTTATACATAAACCAATAACCCGGCATTATTACCAGCTTGTTATTGGTAACATCATTGCTCACCAAACAAAACGGAACAGGAATTTTTAGCTCTGCCGGAAAATCTCCTTTTGCAATAATAGTAAAAGAAGCAAAAGACGAATTGTGTTTTAAACTTACACAGAGCCCCGGCCAGAAACCACGCCCCGCCACTATTTCGCCATCGGCACTGCGGCTGTTGTGATTGCTGCCAATGGTAGCACCTGCTGCAATATTGCTTTGGCCCATAATGAGCGATGCACATAAAAACGAATTATTATGGTGCTGCTCATGCGATGGAAAAATAAGCGTGTTCAAAACTTCGCAGCAGGAAATGGTAGAGTTATTGCCCAGGTAAGAATTAATCAGTCTTGCTCCATATTTTAATTGCGAGTGAGAAGCCATTACAAAACGCACTGCTTTGGCACCATAAAATATTCTGCAGCCATAACCAATAATTCCATTCACCAGTTCGCATCCTTCGCCTATCTGCGTTTTGCGGGCAGCATCACTGTTTACGGTTACATTTTTTATTTTGTTGGCCCCTTTCAGGTATGCATCTTCCCCTATGAGTATATCTTTAAGAATACCACAGTTTTTTATAACGGTGCGTTTACCAATGGTTCCATAGTAACCTCTTTTTTTATCAAATTGTTTTTCTGTAAAATTTTTAAACTGTTCCTGCAATGTTTCATCTGCCCTGTATTTGCTCCATAGGTAAGCATCACCCGCCAGCATACCATCAAAAGGTAATATACTTCTTCCGCCGTTTTCATTACACACTTCCACCCAGGTGCGAACGCTTTCGTCTTCCCCGTCTTTAATAATTCCGTTTCCAAATTTAGAATGGTTGGTAGTGGCCAGTTCATTTACATTGGCTATCATTACTTCATCATGAATTATAAAATGACTCAGGTAACTCACATTATCAATGCAGATATTATTGCCCAAGTCGCAACTTATAATGGTACTGTTGTATAAACCCACTGCCATTTTAAAATCGTGAAACTCTTTATACAGTGGCTCCATTTCGCCTATGCGAACCAGGCCATAAAACTTGCAGTTTTTTACCAAGTTGGCATTAAAGTTTTGTGCTACAAGTATGTTGTTCCAGTTGTCGGATGTATTGCGGTTGTGTACCAGTGTATCTATCTGCAATGTGCTAAGCGGAAAATATTTTATACCCGATTCATTCTGTTTATTGCGCAGGTAATATTCATCCTTCCCAACGGGAATAAATTTTTTATCAATAAAATGATACCCTAATGCTGCTACCGGATGTGTTTGAATGATGTTCATACCCCAAAAAACCTGGTTCCGCCCGCCCCGAAGTATTTCGGGGTAAAGAAAACCTAGGCCGTTAATTTATTTATTAGATGAATCAATTTCAATTTTTTTTCTACCCTCTTCTCTGTTCCGCCTTTAGGGGTTAGGGGGTAGCGGGCTTCTTATTCCACTGTCACACTCTTTGCCAGATTTCTCGGTTTATCTACATCAATACCTTTTGCTATGCCGGTGTAGTATGCCAGCAGTTGCAAAGGAATTACACTTAACAGAGGTGCTATCAATTCATCTGCAGGAGGAATAGCAAATACATGATTACTTAGTTCTGTACTAATGTTATCCCCTTCTGTAATGATAGAAATAATTTTTCCTTTGCGTGCTTTTATCTCCTGCATATTGCTCACAATTTTTTCATGATAAGCATCTTTGGTAGCAATAAAAACCACCGGCAGTTTTTCATCTACCAGTGCAATGGGACCGTGTTTCATTTCGGCAGCAGGATAACCTTCTGCATGTATGTAAGATATTTCTTTCAGTTTTAAAGCACCTTCCAGTGCGATGGGAAAATTATATCCCCGGCCCAGGAATAAAAAATCTGTGGCATCTTTATACTCATGTGCAATGGTTCTTAGTTCTTCTGCATTTTTTAAAATTGCATTTACTTTTTCCGGCACATCATGTAACTCCTGCAGTAAATGCAGGTAACGTTCTTCAGTTATCGTTCCTTTTTTTAAAGCAATCTTTAATGCCATCATCATCAATACGGCTAACTGCCCGGTAAATGCTTTAGTAGATGCTACGCCTATTTCGTGGCCCGCATGGGTGTAGGCACCCGCATGAGAAATGCGTGCAATAGAAGAGCCTACAACATTTACCACTCCAAAAATAAATGCACCATTCTCTTTCGCTTTTTCCAAGGCTACCAATGTATCGGCGGTTTCGCCACTTTGCGATATGGCAATAATTACATCTCCATTATTTACTATCGGGTTCCTATACCTGAACTCTGATGCATATTCTACTTCTACTGGTATACGGCAAAGATCTTCAAAAATATATTCTGCAGCCAGGCCTGCATGCCAACTGGTGCCACAGGCAACAATCATAATGCGGTTGGCATTTATCAACTGATCTATGTTCTGTTCTATTCCGCCCATAGTAATGGTGCCCGCTTCTGCGTCTAACCTTCCACGTAAGCAATCGTAAATAGTGCTGGGCTGTTCAAATATTTCTTTCAGCATAAAATGATCATAGCCGCCTTTTTCTATAGCTGCCAGTTCCATATCTAATGTGGTGATATAGGGAGTGATCGTTTCGTTTCCCAGGTTCTTTAAGATTAATTCATTTGGTTTTACAATGGCCAGTTCGTAATCATTTATATACACTACTTCTTTGGTGTATTCTATAATGGGTGATGCATCGCTGGCCAGGAAATGTTCTCCTTTGCCCACACCAATCACCAGCGGGCTTCCCTTGCGTGCTGCTATGATGGTTTCAGGATCCTCAGCATCAATCAGTAAAATACAATATGCACCTGTTACCCTTTTTAATGCAATACGCAGTGCTTCTTCCAGGCTGCAGTTATTATTGTATTGTATGTATTCAATAAAGTTGAGCAATACTTCTGTATCGGTATCGCTGGTAAAATGATAGCCTTTGCTAACCAGTTCGTTTTTTAGCATGGCATAGTTTTCTATGATGCCATTGTGTATCATAGCAAAACGGCCATTGGCAGAAGTATGTGGGTGCGCATTACGGTCGCTGGGTTCGCCATGCGTAGCCCAGCGGGTATGTCCAATACCTATGTTGGCTTCCACGTTTTTCCCGATGAGATATTCTTCCAGTTCTGCTACCTTTCCTTTCTTTTTGTGAACCGATAAAATGCCATCGTGCAACAGTGCTACGCCGCTACTGTCGTAGCCACGGTATTCTAATCTTTTTAAACCTTTTAAAATAATTGGATAAGCTTGTTTAGGGCCTGTATAACCTACAATTCCACACATATATAATTCTTTGGTTGATTGGTTTTAAAATAAGCCACAATATTATCGAAAATAACGGCTCTTTGCTTTTTTTTGCTTTATTTTCAAACATTATCCCACTCCAATAAATATTAAAAAGGAATGAATAAGATTAAATATTTATTACTGGTTATTACTGGCTTTATCCTCACACCCGTTTTAAAGGGGCAGCCTCTGGGGGTAAAAGCCAAAACTTTCTACATAGTAAGACATGCAGAAAAAGATACCGGCAATAACCCCGCCATTTCTGCAGCAGGAAAAAAAAGAGCAGGTGATCTTTACAGGGTTTTAAAAAATAAAAAAATTGATTTGATTTTGGTATCTCAATTCCGCCGCTCGGGGATGACGGCAGATTCGCTTATGATTTATAAAAATATTGATACGCTTCATTATACTGCAGATGCCACATCCAATTTGATATTACAAAAAATAATTTCTTCTGCCGACAAAGCAAAAAATATCCTCATCATTGGGCATAGTAATACACTGCCTTCTATTATTAAAAAATTAGGGGTAGAAAATTATCTTCAAAAAGACATACCCGATAATGAATACGATCATCTTTTTATAGTAAAATATAAAAGGGGCAGAGCGGTACTGCAATCAAAAAAATACGGAAGCCATTCTGTGCTTCCTGCAAAAGCTACACAGATGAATCTGTTACAATAAAATTCCTTTCAGGAAAAAATAAGCCACAGAAAAATAAATTACAATCCCGGTTACATCTACCAGCGTGGCCACAAAGGGTGCAGAAGATGCTGCAGGATCCAGCCTTAATCTTTTAAGAATAATGGGCAGCATAGAGCCCATTAAACTTCCCCACAATACAATACCCATCAATGAAAAAAAGATGGTGGCCCCTACCAGTTGCCAGTAAACGCCGTAATCGTAAATATGCAATTGCTGCCAGAGTACAATTCTAAAAAAGCCAATGCTGCCCAGGATTACCCCTAATAAAAAACCTGAGATGAGTTCCCGCCGCATTACTTTCCACCAGTCATAAATGGTTAATTCTCCCAATGCCATAGCCTGTATAATAAGTGTAGAAGCCTGCGAGCCGCTGTTTCCTCCGCTGCTCATAATGAGCGGAATAAACAAAGCCAGCACAGTGGCCGATTCTATTTCTGCCTGGAAAAACTGCATGGCTGTTGCGGTGAGCATTTCACCTAAAAATAAAATGACCAACCAGCTTGCCCGTTTTTTTACCAGTTTTAAAATGCTGATATCCAGGTAAGGTTCTTCCAGCGCTTCGGTACCACCAATTTTTTGAATGTCTTCACTAAATTCTTCATTTGCTATCCATAATACGTCATCAATGGTAACAATGCCCAGCAGAATATTATTATCATCCGTAACGGCCAGGGCTACCCGGTTATTCATTTTAAATACTTCATTGGCTTTTTCCTGGTCGTCTTTGGCATTCAGTGCTATAAAGCGGTCGTCCATCAGTTCACTCACTTTCACTTCCGGCGAAGCCAGTATAATATCCCTGATACGGATATCATCTAAAAGTTCACCCTTTTCATTAATCACATAAATTACATCTATGGTTTCAGAATTGGTACCATAGCGGCGGATGGTATCTATTACTTCTTTTACTGTATTGTATTCATACACATAAACATATTCCGGCGTCATAAGCCTGCCAACACTGTTTTCGGGATAGCCTAATAGTTCGAGTGTAATTTTACGTTCTTCATAATCCAGTGTTTTTATTAACTCTCTTACAGTACTGTTGGGAAGTTCTTCCAGGAATGATACCCGGTCATCGGCGGGCAGTTCGTTTAAGAGTTCTGCAGATTTAAAAGGAGGCAGGTCTTTAATAATACGCTTCTGTTCTGCAAAGTCCAGGATTTTAAAAACACCGGCTGCACGATGGATAGAAATATGTGAGATGATCTGAGATTCGTAATCTGCATTTTCGTAAATAAGATTGGCTACATCGCTGATGTTCTGGTTGTTTAAAAAATCCTGGATAGCCAGTTTATCTTCCGAAGCAATTACTTCTTCAAATTGTTGCTGCAGTGATATTTCTTCCATTTCAGATAACATGGCTTTCAATTGATTATTTTCGTTAAATCGTTTGCAATGTAACTTTTTTCAATTTAATGAATAACCATGCTGAAAGATTATTTGCAGGTAAAAATTACAGAAATAAAAGGCCGGGGAGTATTTGCCAGCCAGGCAATACCTGCAGGTACAATGGTAGAAAACTCACCAGTAATTGTTATGAAAAAAGCAGACCGTTTACACCTGGATAAAACATTGCTGCATGATTATATTTTTGAATGGGGCATAAACAAAGATCAATGCTGCATGGCCCTTGGGCTGATACCCATTTACAATCACAGCTATGAAAGCAACTGCGAATATTTTATGGATTTTGAAGAACAAACTATGATGGTGAAAACGGTGATAGATATTAAAGAAGGAGAAGAACTAACGGTGAACTATAACGGCGATTGGAATGATGGAGCGAGGGTTTGGTTTGAGACGGAAAAAAATTTGTAGAGAGGAGTAAAAAGTGAAAAGTCAATAGCTGCTGTTTTGTAGTGCGTTGGCTGTAGTAAGTTATCAATACTAAATTAAAAAAATATGATTCCATTAATAATATTGTTGGCAATAATTGTG
>JBKJSJ010000343.1:0-4763 GCA_046595965.1 Ferruginibacter sp. | reverse complement strand
CGGCGTTTGGGTTTAAGGCCAATCTTTTTTCCCAGTTCAAGATTGCCCGTAAAAATATATCCGTAATAACCCTTGCATTTTTTCTTTAAAAAATCACCCATCCGTTTATAGGTAGCTTGCAGTTCATTTTCCACTCCCATCCTGTCTCCATACTCCGGATTAAAATATACAACACCTCCGCCTTCTTCAGGCACAGTGGTTTCATCAAAATCGCATTGTTCAAATTGTATGAGTTCTTCCACCCCGGCCATGCCTGCATTTACTTTGGAAATATTCACGGCATCTTCGCTAATATCGGATGCAATTATTTTTAATCCTTCGTGGGCTGCTGTTACCTGTTGTTCCAATTTTTTGTAAGCCTCCTTATACATTTCCTGTCCATAACCACGTATATGCATAAATGAATAATTACTTCTATACAAACCCGGGCGGCGGTTGGTAGCCATCAGCGCAGCTTCTATTGCAACAGTGCCTGAGCCACACATTGGATTGATGAAAGGTGATTTTTTATTCCATTGGCTGGCAAGAATGGTGGCGGCTACCAACGATTCCAGCATGGGTGCTTTGCCGGGGATTTTTCTATACCCATGTTTAGATAATGTTTCGCCGGAAGTATCTATAAATATTTCTGCCAGGTCATCTTTCCAGTAAAGATGTATCACTGCTCCATTGAGCTCTGAGCCAGAGTTGGGTCTTGCGCCCGTTTTCTGCCTGAACCTGTCTGCAATGGCATCTTTTACTTTTACGTTTGCAAATAAATTGTTGGTAATGGTTTCGTTGCTTACATTGCTGCTGATAGAAAAATATTCATCCGCAGGAATAATTTCTTCCCACGGCAACTCCAGGAGCACTTTGTATAATTCATCTGCATTGGCAGCTTTAAATTCTCTGATAGAAAACAAAACCTGGCTGGCGCAGCGCAGGTTTAAATTTAATTGAATACAGTTCTGCAAAGTGCCCTGCAGCTCTACGCCGGTTTTAAAAATACGCACGGGTTTAAAACCCAATTCTTCTGTTTCCTGCTGCAGCCAGGGAGACAGGCGGTTGCTGCAGGTGATGATGATGCGACTGGAGATGGAAAATAAATTCAAAATATAATGGGTTTATGTGGGTTAAAGGTAGGAAGGATTGTTGGGTTTGGCGGAGATGAGTGAATGTGGCTTTTGCCTGCCTTGCTTTAAAAATAAAATTATTTGAATAACATTATTCAAACATTTTAAAAATAAAAATCCCGTTTGGCACAATTATTAGCTCTTAATTAAATAAAATATATTTATGCGAATTCTATTCATTATCTCCATTGCTTTTCTTTCGTGCACAAATAATAATTCACAAGAAAAAAATACCAGCAAAGTGGGCAAGGTGTCCGCCAGTATAGAAAATAAAATTAACCGAATGGAAGAAAAATCCTCTATAGGTAGCAATACAAGCGGTTGTTTCTGGCAGATCCTAAAAAGGGATACGTTTGTGACTTCGTTATCCCAAAAGGGTAAAATGGTTACCGGCAAACTATCATTTGATAATTTTGAAAAAGACGGAAGCAGTGGTCGGGTGCGGGGAACAAAAGAGGGAGACATTATTAAGCTGTGGTATTCGTTTGAATCGGAAGGCATGAAAAGTGTAATGGAAGTTTGGTTTAAAAGCCAGGGAGATGCCTTATTGAGAGGCACCGGCGATATGGGCACAAAAGCTGACAGCAGTTATTTTACAAACCCGGCTGCGGTTGAATTTGCTAGTAACCAGCAGATGAAAAAAGTAGATTGCAGTGAGGTACCTTCTAAATATAAATAATGCCACATAGGATAAGTTATGAATTTTCGGTTCATGTTTCTAACTTGCATTGACTTTCGTTAAAACATAGCAAGTCTATCAAACTCATGGCCGTATGAAACAAAATGAGATTATACTGCAACTTAACCAAAATCATTCATCCTATATTGATTTTATTTATTCGTTAGATGATCTGCAGTTTGTGCAAACACAGCAGGGAAAATGGAGTGCCGGGCAGCAGTTGGAACATATCTATCTATCTATAAAACCATTGACCCAGGCATTACTCCTCCCCTCCTTTTTATTGCGGTTGTTATTTGGAAAAGCCAACCGGCCTTCAAGGAAATACGAAGTGGTGGTAGAAAAATATAAAGAAAAATTAGCCAATGGCGGAAGGGCAACAAAAAAATATATTCCTTCAGTTGTTTCTAATAATAAAAAAGAAGAGCTTATAAAAAAACTACAACACAGAATTTATAAATTGACTTCTCTCATCAGGCGTTTTGAAGAAGAAGAATTGGATACTTTAATTTTGCCGCATCCATTATTGGGGAAATTAACGCTTAGGGAAATGCTTTATTTTACTATGTATCATGTAAAACACCATGAAGCTGGTTTAAAAAATTACCTGGGATATTAAAGGGGATTAACTGAGATTTTAATCCAATCAATATTTCTAATTTCAGGTGGCTTTGTTTTTCAACTTTTCTATACATTCTGCCAAACTTTCTCTCCATCCTTTCATATCTACAGCATACGTTTCTTGTATCTTCTGTGTATTTAAAGCGGAAAAAGTTGGCCGTGCAGCAGGGGTTGGATACTCATTGCTTTTGATAGCATTCACTACACAATTACTTTCGCTCAATAATTTGATAGATCCTGCAAACTCATGCCAGCTAATGATCCCACCATTGCAGTAATGATATATGCCCGCAGTAAATTTTTCACCGCAAATAATTTTCATAACGGCGGCAGCCAGGTCGGCGGCATAAGTAGGGCAACCATATTGATCGGTCACTACGCCAATACTTTCTCTTTCATTCATTAACCGCAGCATAGTTTTTACAAAATTATTTCCATAACTGCTATACACCCAGGAGGTGCGGATGATAACAGACTGTTCATTATTTTTAATAGAAGCCTGCTCTCCCATTAATTTTGTTTGTCCATAAAAATTTACCGGGTCGGTTGCATCTGTTTCTTTATAGGGAACTGATGCTTCGCCATTAAAAACATAATCGGTGGAGAAATGAAAAAATACAACCTGATGTTTTTTGCAAACAGCTGCTAAGTTACCAACCGCAATTGCGTTGATGGCTATGGCTTTTTCTTTTTCTGTTTCTGCTTTATCTACTGCAGTGTATGCAGCACAGTTAATGCAGTAATGAATAAGCTGAGAAGAAAAATATTTATTTACCGAATCTTCCTCATCAATAGATAAATCTTCTCTTGATGCAAATAAAAAATTATAGAATGGAAATTTTTTTTCAATCGCTCTAAACTCCATACCTAACTGCCCATTGGCACCGGTAACTAAAATATTTTTTTTGCTGCTCAAGTGGAGATGTATTACAAAGTGGTGAACACAAAATTATTTTTACAGTTTTCAAAGGACGGGTGAAGCGTGTCTTTTTCGGAGATGATTTGTTTATCTGCCGGAATTTTCCAATCTATATTTAATGCAGGGTCATTGTACTGAATGCCCCCTTCTGCTTCTTTGTTATAAAAAGTATCGCATTTATAAAACACCTCACTCGTTGCACTAAGAACAGAATAACCGTGCGCAAAACCCTGTGGCACCAGCAACTGCAGTTTGTTAGCCGCTGATAATTCAATTGTATAAGAATCGCCATAAGTGGGTGATCCTTTTCGCATATCTACAACTACATCCAGAATTTCTCCACTAAGCACACGAATAAATTTTGTTTGCGCAAAAGGGGCTAACTGGTAATGCAGTCCACGCACTACTCCATAAGAAGATTGCGCCTGGTTGTCCTGCACAAATTTTATATCTACTCCTTCTGCCCTGCAGATATTTTCATTATAGCTTTCAAAAAAATAGCCACGGCTGTCTTCAAACACCTTAGGTTCAAAGATCAAAAGACCCGGGAAATCTGTTTTAATAAAAGGCATTTTTTTAATTGATGATTGTTTAATTGATAATATCAAATATTTAATTGATAATGATTAAATCAGTACAGGTTTTTAAAATCCATTATAAATTAATAAATTATTCATTCATATATAATTTTTTAAAAAATTCAATTGTCTCAACAAGGCCCTCCTCAAATGTTTTGGTGGGTTGATACCCCAATAAATCTTTTGCTAAAGAAATATCCGCAAGAGAATCTCTTATATCGCCTGCCCTGGGATCTCTGTGTGTAGCCTGCCAATCGCTGTTTAATTGCTGCCTGCAGGCATTGTACAAATAATTTACAGAAAAATTTTCTCCCACGGCTACATTGTAAACCTGTTTCAAAGCTTCGTCATTATCAGTGAGCATTCCTTTAATGTTTACCTGCACCGCATTATCAACAAACGTAAAATCCCTTGTTTGTTCTCCGTCTCCATTTATATAAACGGGTGTTCTGTTAAGAATTCCTTTTACAAACAAAGGAATTACTGCTGCGTAAGGCCCGTCGGGATCCTGCCTGCTGCCAAAAATATTAAAATACCGGAAGCCCATTATTTTTAATCCATACACATCGGAAAAAATTTGTGCATACAATTCATTTGTTTTTTTGGTGGCAGCATAAGGCGATAAACAATTTCCAATCCTACTCTCCTGCTTGGGTAATGTTGGCTCATCTCCATATACAGCAGAAGAAGATGCATACACAAACTGCTTTACATTATTATCTGTAGCAGCTTTTAACATGTTTACAAAACCACCCACATTTACATCATTAAAATATACCGGTTCTTTTATGCTGCGTGGCACAGAACCCAGCGCTGCCTGGTGGCTTATATAATGGATGCCTTCACAGGCCTGC
>JBKJSJ010000381.1:0-2540 GCA_046595965.1 Ferruginibacter sp. | reverse complement strand
CTTAAACCTAAGTGCTTTCCTGATTTTAGTAAAAGAAAAATTTTATCATCGCATTTAGAAAAATTTATGCGGCTTAAATTTTTACTTTTATTAATGCTGCTAACCAGCGGCTTATTTTTCCAGGTTGCCAAGGCACAAAGCCCACAGGCAAACATAGACCAGGGAAATAACGGAAGCCTACCTAATCAAATCGAAGATCCGGTTGATTGGGTAAACGGCAATCTAAATGAATCTCAAAATCATTACCTGGAGGGGCAATCTATTCCCTACCGGGCTATTTTAACAAGATTCAAAATCGGTTGCGAAACCAAGATTAGAATTGCCTTTGATGCCAGGCGAAATTCGCACATGGCCATTGATTATTTAACGAGTAACAACTGGTATGGTCCACATTCCACCGTTTACCCCGGACATCCTTTAGAAGCAGTAAATCCTTTACTGGGTCTTTCTGGAACTTTTAGCCCGGTGTCATTCGGCAACCTTCCGGCTCCAGGTACTATCAATTCACCTGTTCCCGGACAGGCACAAGCTAGTTTTTTAAATGTGCAAGCAGCAGGTCTTGCAAAAATGGCCATTTATAATGGAACCATTTCAAATATTGTATGGGTAACTCAACCCAATTATTCAGAAACCAATGCCAGCTTTGAAGCTGTGATTGAAGTCACATTTACTGCAACAGCATTACCCGTAGTTTTATCCTGGGGTGGCCATATTGCCAGTAGAATTGACTGGGGTTATAATGGAGCAGAACCCCGTTCAGCAGGCGGTATCTCCGGATCTCCTTATCACATGCGTTTAGTTGATTGGGATGTTACAGGTATTAATGCAAACAGTTGTAGCAATCAATATACCAGCATTGGTAGCCAGGATCGTTCTCTACAGATTTCTGCTCTTCCATGTCAGGAAATCACTGCTACCATTGTACCCAATTATACTAATTATAATACTAATAGTACAATTGGTTTACAGGTAAATGTAAGCGGTGGTTTTGCACCTTACACATATGCATGGAGCAGTACACCTGGAAGTCCTACCATTACATTTAGTAGTACAACAACTGCCAGCACCATTGCAACTATTGGCAATACGGATGATGCTACTTTTACAGTAGTGATTACCGATGCTATTGGTTGCCAGGTTACTAAAAGCCTTCCCATACCAAATCCAGGACCTTTAGTAAGGCCATGTGGTATTAACGGGCCTAACGAGGTATGTCCAAATACCAGTTCACAATTTACATTTCCACACCCTGCTGCAACTTCTGTTAGCTGGAGTGTAACAGGCAACGGCTCTATAAATGGAACAAATCTGGGCACACCAGTTACCGTTGTTTCTTCAAATGTTTGTGGCGGAACTTATACCGTAATAGTTACAGCAGTTTATCCAAATGAAACAGTAACCTGCTCTACAACAGTAAATGTTCTTACTCCGGCACAGGCCACCTTTGCCGCTGCACCGGGTAACGTTATAGTTGCTTGCGGTGCTATTCCTCCACTTGTATCTTTAGGTTATACTAACGGTACTGCCTCCGGTGGTTGCGGAATTAATGGAAGTGTTATGGCAGTTCGTTCTGGTACTTATACAGTATGTGGAGGAACACTCACAGATACATGGACGTTCACAGATATTTGTAACAGAACTATCACTGCAAGCAGGACCATCACTGTAAGTCCTGCAGCAGCAGCAACTTTTACAAATTTGTCCGGAAATATAACATTGGCTTCCTGTGCCACTTCTCTTCCCGCAACTTCTACTTTAACCTTTAATAATGGATTAAGCGGAGATTGTTTGATTAGTGGTACAAGCCCACTTTCTTTAATAGTGCTTACAAGTGGAACTGCACCTTGTGCAAGGGTTTACACTGAATCATGGACAGCAATGGATCCATGCCAAAGGCCAATAACCCATTCCCGTACTATTACAGTACCGGCAGCAGTTGTAGCAGCATTTGTAAATCCTCCGGGTGCTAGTACAGTTCCATGTACACAGGCACCTACTACTTCTACTACCAACCCATTAAGCTATAGCAATGGCTTAACAGGGGCTTGCGCCATCAGTGGCACATCTAATTCTGTTGTAACTGGTAGTTCAAATGCATGTGGAGGTTCCTTTACAGAAACATGGAGTTTCGCTGACCCATGTGGAAGAGGAACAGTAACGCATAGCCGTATCATTACGGTTTCTGCCGCACCGGCTCCTGTATTTACATTCTGTCCTCCGGGAGCAAATTTAGGTTGTAATCCTGCTGGCGTTCCTGCACCAGGCGCAGCTACTGCAACTGGTACTTGTGGAGATGTAATTATTACTTCAGCTTTGGGTCAAATCACTTCAGATGGTTGCAGCCGTTCTCAAACAAGAACCTATACTGCGGCTTATGTATGTGGTAACTCTACAACGTGTACTCAAATCTTTACCTGGACAGTTGACCTGGTTAAACCAACCATTACGTTGGTTCCTGCAACAGCCATCACTATCTGTAACCCAACTGATGCACAGATAGCTGCTGCATTTGGTTCGGCTTCTGTAAGTGATAACTGCAG
>JBKJSJ010000280.1:0-3446 GCA_046595965.1 Ferruginibacter sp. | reverse complement strand
GGCAGCAATGGAATCTAATTTTACTTTATCAAAACTTTGCAGCGTAGGTTTTATATTATTTTTTAAAATACCATGCAACTGTATAGTTTGCCTGGTAGTAATCTTTATAACAGCACTGGAATATTTACCTGCTATATGATGTGCAGCCACCCATTGCGCCGGCTTCATCAAACCACCGGGAATGCGTAAACGAATCATGAAAGAAAAAAGTTTGTCCAATTTTTTGGCTGCTCTTTCTTCTCTCAAATCCCGGTCATCCTGTTCATACATACCATGAAACTTTATGAGCGCATGATCATCTTCTCTTACGGCTCCGGTAATTTCATCCTGCAGGCTTTCTTGCAAAGTACCCCGAAGCCCGTGACTCTTTGTTTTGATGTTTTCTATAACAGATAATTTCTTCTCTTCGGCCATGTTTTGCTTGTTCTTAAAATATTTTAAAATTTGTTTGGCAATGTGAATTGTGAAATCCTTAAAGACTGTTTTATTTTTAGCACTTAGTTTCAGTATTCAAAAAAAAGTATGAAGTCTTCACCATTAACTATTGACTATTTTTAATACACATCCTTCAAATACCTTCCCTCATCCTTCAGTTGCTCAAAATATTTTGTTGCATCTTCTTTATTTAATTTCCCCTGCTCTTCTATAATTGCCAGCAGCGTTGCTTCCACTTCTTTACTCATCGGGTCTTTTTCGCCACAGAGATAAACAGTTGCACCATTTTTTATCCATTCAAATAATTCAGTAGCTTCTTTTAAAAGTTTGTGATGCACTAAATTTTTTTCCAGGCTGTTATTTGTAAAAGCCAGGCTAATTTTTGTAAGTGTATCTGTTGCAAACCAATCCTGCCATTCTGTTTGGTATAAAAAATCTGTTGTAAAATTTTCTTCTCCAAAAAATAACCAGTTACGCCCCGTGGCAGCCAAGGTATCTCTCTCGGCCACAAAAGAACGGAACGGAGCAATGCCAGTGCCTGGACCAATCATGACAATGTCTTTATCAGCAGGCGGCAATCTAAAACGTTTGTTGGTTTGTATAAAAAATTTGATGGTTTCTCCTTCTTTTTTATCTTCTAAAAACAAAGTACACAAACCTGTTTTATTTTTTTCATTGAGTGTATATTTTTCCTGCAATACAGTAATATGCACTTCGCCTGCATGCGTAGCAGGCGATGAAGCAATGTTGTATATGCGGGGAGCAATAGGATTTAAACTGCCAAGCAGTTCTTCAAACTGGCTGGCATTGATGGGCTGTTGGCGAAGCAGCTCTACCAGGTCCATTCTTATACCTGCAATTTCTCCTGCACAGATTACAGCAAATTGCTTCACTGCTTTTTCAAGCAGAAAACTGATATTTATTTTTGAAGTAAGCAAATCTTCAATGGTTGCCGTTTCATTTCTCCAAGTAATGATCTTATTTCTATCCAGTTTTGCAAGCGCAATAATTTCTTCCACAACCAATGGCTGATTTTGCGGAACAATTCCGATAGAATCACCGGAAATATATTCCACCCCTTCTGCGGCTATTTCAATATGATAGGTTCGCTTGTTAGATCCGGTTGCATTCAGGTTTATATTGCTAAGAACTGTACCACTGTATATTTTTTTACCAGTAGTTTTTTTTGTTTCGGGAACCGGGGCAGGTTTTGTATCTGCTGCTGCAAGTTCATTGCTGTGCAAAGATTTTAAAACATCATCAAACCACTGATGGGCTTCTGTTTCATAATCCAAATCACATTTTTGTAAGTTAGCAATGCGGTTGCCTCCAAGCTGCTGAAATTGTGTATCTATATCTTCGCCTGTTTTACAAAACATAGGATAAGATGTATCTCCTAATGCAAGCACCGCATATTTTAATTGCGGAATTTTAAAACCGTTGTTGTGAATATGATCGTAAAATTTTTGTGCAGCAATGGGAGGTTCACCTTCCCCCTGTGTGCTGATGACGGTAATAAAATATTCTTCTTTAGCAAGATCAGTTAAACGGTATTGATCTAAGCTTACCAGTTTTATGGGCAGGGCATTCTTTTTTGCTTTGCTGGCAAACTCAGTAGCCAGCTTTTTAGCATTGCCGGTTTCGGTGCCATAAGCAATCGTTATTTTTTTATGAGCCGCAGCAACTTGCACTACAGGCTGCACATTACCGGCCGCATCAGGCAATGAAACAAGCCCGGATAAATAGCCATTTACCCAAATCAGTTCTTGCTTACTAAGACTATTTATAAGGTCTGATAATAATTTTGCTTTAGGCTCTGCTAACATGTTTTACTGCTTTTTCTGTTTCTGTAATGGAAGTAACTTTTGCCGTTAGTGGTTTAAAATAATATTCGCTACTACCACTGTTTTTTATCCAGGCAAATTGTTGATGAAGTGCTACTACTTTTCCAATAATAACCAATGATGGCGACAGGAAAATTTTACCTTTTAATTGCTCTTTATAATCATACATACTGCAGGTATAAATATTTTGCATGGGAGTAGTGGCCTGTTCTGCAACTGCCAGTAATTTATCGGGTGCAATATTATATAGCGTTAGTTTTTCTACTACAGTATGCAGCGTTTCACTGCTCATATAAAATACCAGTGTATCATCTGTTTGTGCCAATTCTTTCCAATATTCTTCGCTTACTATATCGCTTTTGTAGTAAGTGACAAAACGAACCGCTGTAGCATAACCCCTTGCTGTGAGAGGAATGCCTGCATACGCTGCAGCGCCTAACGCAGCAGTAACACCTGGCACAATTTGGTAGGGAATATTATTTGCAATAGCTGTTTCAAGCTCATCCATGATATTGGAAAAAATACTAGTATCGCCTCCTTTTAATCTTACTACCAGTTTACCCTGTTGAGCGTACTGCACAATTAATTCATTAATGGTTTGCTGCGGAGTAGAAATACCCCGGCGGCATTGTTTGCCCACATAAATAATTTCGGCCTTTGCAGAAACATGTTCCTGCAGAATCACTTTGCTTACTAACCTGTCGGCCAACACCACATCTGCCTGTTGCAGCCAGCGAACGGTTTTTAGCGTTACCAGTTCGGGGTCACCCGGGCCGGCAGATGCAAGTATTAATTTACCTGTTTGTTGTTTTGCGTTCGTTATACAGTCCACTAATTTGGTAGATTTTGAAGTTAAAAAACAGGGAGAATAAAACTTATACTCCCTGGATGTTTAAGTATTAGAATAATCCTTCTACAGATAAATATCTTTCACCAGTATCGTAATTAAAGGTGAGAATTTTGGATCCCTTTGGTAACTCGGGCAGTTTTTTAGAAACTGCTGCCAGAGAGGCACCAGAAGAAACACCCATCAATATTCCTTCTTCTCTGCCAGCACGCTGTGTAAATGTGTATGCATCTTCTTTGCTTACCTGTATAATTCCATCTAATATTTCTTTGTTTAAAATAGATGGAATAAATCCTGCTCCAATTCCCATTATGGGATGA
>JBKJSJ010000260.1:0-6997 GCA_046595965.1 Ferruginibacter sp. | reverse complement strand
TGCCTGTAGTTTTTTTATAATGGTTTTACTAACCACAGAATTTTTTACATGCTCTATGATTTCTACGATAATGTGCGATTTTGATTTTTAATTATTCGTGCTGTCCTTTGCAGGGATCGGTTTTACAGGAGCGGAAGCAGCATTTTTCTTTTTAAGGTCTGCCTGTTTTTTAAGATCAGCTTGTTTTTTTGCATCTGCTTTTTTCTTTTTATTAAAATAACCTCTCAGTAAAATACTTTTTTGTGCAGCCTGCATATTTTCGCTTAATCCTTTGGTGCCGGTCTGCAGGTTAGCCATGGTAGAATCTAATGTATTGGCAAATTTTTCATCCGTCATCATTTTAGATAAAGCTCCTTTTCCATTATTCATTTTAGTAGTAAATTTTGCAAATTCACCAGAGCTTGTCTGCAGGTTGGTTAAGGTACTTTGTAGGCTGCTGGAAAATGCAGGGTCAGTCATCAGTTTAGATAAAGCTCCATTTCCATTATTCATTTTTTGTGTAAACTCGGCAAGTTGTGCGGTAATGATCCCGGCATTATCTACGCTTGTTTTTACACTCACCATTACATCTTCCATTTCTATCGCTTTCTTTGATGCAATCTGGTCATGATCTTTTACCATATTCGTAGAAAAAGTACCGGGAGAAATGGTGAGCACTTTATCGCCCATCAACCCATCAGAGCCAATGCTGGCGGTGGCGTCTGTTTTAATAAACTGCTGCACATCTTCTTTTAAAACTAAATTTACCATAACAGATGTATCAGTTATTAATTCTATGGTACTTACCGTACCTACATTAATGCCTGAAAAGCGAACATTATTTCCTTCTTTCAATCCACTCACTGTTTTAAACTGCGTTTTTAAACGGAAAGTGGAGCCAAATAAATTTTTCTGTTTTCCCACAAAATAGATGGTACCCACGAATAGCACCAAACCTATTATAACAAACATTCCCAGCTTCCATGTAGTGCCCGATTCCTTCATCATGATGATTACTTTTTATTTTTTTTAAATGAAAAATGACCGCACCCATTCGTCTTCGCTTTTTTCAAGTTCGTCGTAAGTGCCTTCTGCTTCTAT
This sequence comes from Ferruginibacter sp., assembly GCA_046595965.1. Classification (GTDB taxonomy): domain Bacteria; phylum Bacteroidota; class Bacteroidia; order Chitinophagales; family Chitinophagaceae; genus Ferruginibacter. Next base: position 5,917 of record JBKJSJ010000260.1, on the reverse strand, counting down.
CACACCATCTTTTAAAATAACCAACCTGTCGCCGGTTAGTTTTGCACAAGCCATGTCATGTGTGATGATCATAGAAGTGGTTTTATTTTTTTTCTGAATAGTCAGTATCAGTTCGCTGATTTCCCTGGAGGTAATGGTATCTAAACCGGTAGTGGGTTCATCATACAAAATAATCTCGGGTTTTAAAATAAGTGTGCGGGCCAACCCGATTCTCTTGCGCATACCACCTGATAGTTCAGCAGGCATTTTATCAATAGCGTCTGCCAGGCCCACACTTTCCAAGGCATCTAAAACGGCTGTATCTACTTCTGCCTGACTTAAATTTTTTGTATGACGCTTTAAAGGAAATTCAAGATTTTGCCGCACTGACATTGAATCATACAATGCAGCATTCTGAAAAAGAAAACCTATTCTTATTCTAAGTTCGTTAAGTTCATTATTATCCAGGTGAGCAATATCTGTTTCAAAAACTTCTATCTCTCCTTTATCTGGCACTACCAAACCAACCAGGCATTTAATGGTAACAGATTTGCCGGAGCCCGACTTACCGAGCACTACCAGGTTTTCTCCTTTCTGCACACGTATGTTTACTCCTTTTAAAACATCATTTTCTTTGCCAAAAGATTTATACAAGCCCTTAATAATTATTACCGGGATGTTGCTTTCTTTTTCCATTACAGTGTTGGTATGTAAAGTTTGTAAATCCATGATTTATTTTTAATAGAAAAGATCTGTTAACTGCACCGCCAGCATATCTATAATAAATATGGTTAATGATGCGGCCACCACTGCAGAGTTGGCAGCCTTACCTACACTCTCTGTTCCATTGGCCGCAGTGTAACCTTTGTAGCAGCCTATCAGACCTATAAAAAATCCAAAGAAAAAAGTTTTAATGGTGGCAGGAACAATATCCAAAAATTCAAGTGAATCCAATACCTGCGATAAGTAACGAAATAGATTAACGTCTGCATGAATATTAATCCCTATATAACCACCTATAATACCAACAGCATCTGCAAATATTACCAACAGAGGAATCATCATTGTAGTAGCCAATATCCTTGTAACTACAAGGTATTTGTAAGGATTAATGCCAGATACTTCCATGGCATCAATCTGTTCTGTTACTTTCATGGAACCTAATTCTGCTCCAATACCTGATGCCACCTTTCCTGCACATATTAATGCAGTAATAACGGGAGCAATTTCTCTTATTAAGGAAAGCCCTACCATTCCCGGCAGCCAGGATTCTGCACCAAACTCTGCCAGGGTTGGCCTGCTTTGCAGCGTTAATACAAGGCCCATAATAAAGCCTGTAATGCCTACCAGTGGCAGCGATTTATAACCAATAACATAACATTGCCTTATGAATTCTTTAATTTCAAAAGGCGGTCTTAAAACTTCTTTAAAAAATCTTGCTGTAAAAAGAGAAATATTACCAGCATCAGTAAAAGTATTCTTTAGACGTATAACCAAAATATAAACTTTTTTAAAATATTATTTTGGTTAATTCTAAAACCCTGCCATTTTATTTCCGGCATTTTTTTTAAATCTACTTTTTAGGTTTTCGGCCATTAATAAAAACGGATATATAAAACGAAAAAATAATTTTAGTGAAAGTAAAAAATCAGCAGTAATGGATTATTAACGTATTGAAGTGAAGAACAGCTTAAAAATTAAACAAAAAAAGAATCTTATAATTTTTATAACTGCAATAAATGGTTATAAAATTAAATTATAATAACAATATTTTTTTTATTAAAAAAGATAAAAAGTATAGCAACTTTATTTATTTGAAGATATGGGGTGAAATTTCTACAACTTTCAACAAATAAGGCCAATGCCGGAAGGCAATAACAAAATGAAAATTTATTTCAGCCTGTTCATCGGCATTGATATCTTATTTGCTTATACTTTTCTTCCGGGGTATAAAAGCAATGCGTTTTGCAGGCAGTCCATTGCTTTATGAATAGCATCTACATTTAAAACATAAGCCAGCCTTACTTCATTTTTTCCCAGGCCGGGAGTACTATAGAAACCAGTGGCGGGAGCCAGCATTACTGTTTGTTGCTGATAACTAAAATCCTGCAGCAGCCACTGGCAAAAATAGTCGCTATCGTCTATTGGCAACCGTGCCATGGCATAGAATGCTCCGCCTGGGTTGGGGCAAAAAACACCTGGCATTTCATTCAGTCTTTGCACAATAGTATCTCTGCGCAGTTTATATTCTGCCTTAGTGGTATCAAAATAATTTTCAGGAAGATCAATAGCAGCTTCTCCCAGTACCTGTGCATAAAACGGCGGACTAAGCCTGGCCTGTGCAAACTTCATGGCAGCACTTAATACTTCTTTATTTTTAGTAATAAAAGCACCAATGCGCCCTCCGCAGGCGCTGTATCTTTTGCTGATGGTATCCATTAAAATCACATGCTCTTCTGCTCCTTTTAAATGCATGGCACTTACATGGGTGCCCTGGTAACAAAACTCCCGGTATGCTTCATCTGCAAATAAAAAAAGGTTGTGTTTAAGCACAATCTGTTTAAGCGTTTCCATTTCTGCAGCACTGTATAAATAGCCAGTTGGGTTGTTTGGATTGCAAACCATAATGGCTTTTGTTCTGGGGGTAATGGCCTTTTCAAATTCCTCTATTGGGGGCAGAGCAAAGCCCGTTTCTATGCTGCTGCTGATGGGCTTTACCGCTACATTGGCCTCTATGGCAAAGCCGTTGTAATTGGCATAAAAAGGTTCGGGAATAATTACTTCGTCACCCGCATCCATGCAGGCCATTAACCCAAAAAGAATGGCTTCGCTTCCACCGGTTGTTATAATAATTTCTTCGGGAGTAATATTTATATTATTACGGGAATAATATTGCACTAATTTTTTGCGGTAGCTTTCGTTGCCTGCGCTATGGCTGTATTCAAGTACTTTGATGTCGCAGTTTTTTACTGCGTCCAGGCATTGTTTGGGAGTTTCTATATCGGGCTGGCCAATATTTAAATGATAAACTTTTATACCTTTTTTTTTGGCAGCTTCTGCAAAAGGAACCAGTTTGCGAATAGGAGAGGCGGGCATTTGATGCCCACGATTACTTATGGATAACATGATGCAAAGATAAGAAGCAAATGTGCAAATGGGCAAATGTGAAAATGATGAAAATACTGTTAGTGTGAAGGGGTTAATTGTAAGAAAAATATTTTTATAATTTTTTCTTTATTTTATTTTTCACCCTAAAGATTTATTTACACATCACAAAATTATTCTTCATAATACTTCACCCCATGTTGTTTTAAAAAAGCTTTAATGGCATTTACATGAATACATTGTCCCAGATGAATAAAAGAATAATCAGATACTTTTTTTACATGGTTGTTTACCATTATTTCTTTGTCCACCATGTCAAACCCCAGGTGAAGATGTTTGGTGCTGAACTGCATGCCAAACACGGTACCATTGCTGTCAAAGAGGGGGCCACCACTTTGTCCACGCAGGCCGGGTGTACTCAATTCTATTCCATATAATCCATGTTGCTGATCTACCAAAAAACGGGTTACCATTCCTTCTATTGGAAACCTGGGCGAAACATTTACGCCGGTGTTGGTCCATTCTATATCATCTGTATCCTTATTAAAAATGTAGTTGGTAAATTCTGGAAAAGGAAAGCCGAGCCGGCAAAGGAATTTGCCCTGTTTAATTCCGGCTTCATCTTTTGCAAATCGGGCATAGCCACTATAATGCAGACTGTTGTAATCATTAAATTTTAAAATAGCCAGGTCAAGAGTTGGATGCATGTGAACGGTAAATCCACTCATGGTATCTACACAATCCACAAAGTTATTTTTTAACTGAAGCGTACTGTCTGCAGTCATTTTATATTTAAGCTCCAGTCCTTTTAATAATTGCTGATGCTTAGGTTGCTGCATCACCTGCTGCCGCTCCGTTTTAAATTGGTTATACTGACTGTTAATTTTTTCTGCCGACAAAAGTATTTCTGCAATATGCTTGCAGGTGATGGCATATCCGTTCTCATTTATAAAAAAAAGTGTACCGGCTCCGGGTAATACATTCTTACCTCCATAGGTTCTGGAAATGCTATGAACGGGTCTTGTAAAATTTCCCACTTTTTCTATTGCATCAATAAACATATTTTTTGTTTTGTTTCAGGCATGATATAAATAACTTACCTCAATAAAAAACTCCGGAGTTGCCTCTGGAGTTTTTTTATAAATTTTTAATATTTCCTTTAGCTCTTCTTTACTACTTTAGTTTTTTTAGCTACTTTAGAATTTACAGCGGTAGTAGAATTTTTTGCAGGCACCACGGCAGGTGGTGCTAATTTTGAAAAGTCTGCATCGTTTAAAACTTCTCCTTTAATGGTAATGCTTTTCATTTCATCTACGCCGGCAAACTTTACAGTAAGGTGTTTTTCAAAAGCACCTAAATTGGCTGCATTGTAAGTGGCTTTAATTTCGCCATTTTTTCCTGCTACAATCGGAGATTTTGTATAATCACCAATAGTACATCCGCAGGTTGGGTTAGCCGTTTCTATAATAAGGGGTTCTTTGCCTACATTTAATACTTCAAAAATTGCAGTGGAAGGGTTGCCTTGTTTAATTTTCCCCATATCAATGGTTTCAGATTTGAACTTAGCAATATCTTCTACTTTTTTCTGGGCAATGGCCACGCCACAAATAGTAAATGCAAGGAGGGTAATGAATACTTTTTTCATAATGTAAATTTTTATCGGTGGTTTAATTTTTAAGATCGTTGATGGCATTGTTTGCAGGAGCACTGACAGCGGGTGTTTTCCAAACTTCTCCTTTTATTGAAACCTGTTTGGTTTGTGTTCCGTTATAAGTAATAGTAATGGTTTTTGTAAAAGGTCCTTCTGCAGCGGCATTATAGCCAACGGTTATTTTTGAAGAAGCTCCAGGCTCAATAGCAGTTTCTCTATCCCACTCAGGAGTAGTGCATCCGCAACTTGCCTGAACATTTTCAATTTTTAGAGCGGTTTTTCCACTATTGGTAACATTAAAAATGGTAGTTACCGGTTTGCCCTGTGGTATTTTACCAAAATCATGTTCTGTTTCTTTTAGTAGTAAAACTTCTTCGGCAAGCTTTGTAGTTGCCACAGTTTTAGCTGCGTCTCCTCCTGTAGCATTAACTTTTGCAGCATCAGCAGGAGTGGTGGCGTGATTATGGCCTTCATGCTGTGCATACATTACTAAACTCACACAACTAAAAAAGCTTAAGAATAATATTTTTTTCATTTTTAAAATTTTAATAGAGAATCAAAGATAATAAAACGTTTTAAAGCCGGGGAAATTGTTGGAGCTTTTATCATTTTTTAACAAAGATGCTCAAAATCAATATTTTTGCTTTAATTTATTGTTATATGGAATCAATTAACCTTTCAGATGCTGCTTTGCAGGAACAATTAAGTTTTGATACTTTTAGAAAAGAAGTGTTAAGCGACTACCGTATAGGCTGCCAAAGCCGGGAAGCCAGTTTGCTCGGTCGCAAAGAAGTGCTTACAGGCAAAGCAAAGTTTGGCATATTTGGAGATGGCAAGGAAGTAGCACAATTGGCCATGGCAAAATTTTTTAAACCTGGTGATTTCCGTTCCGGCTATTACCGGGATCAAACATTCATGTTTGCTGCAGGCATGGCTACAATAGAGCAGTTTTTTGCACAACTTTATGCCGACCCCGATATAAACAATGAACCCTTTAGTGGCGGCAGGCAAATGAATGCTCATTTTTCTACCCAAACGGTAGATGAAGAAGGCAACTGGTTGCCACTCGCAGAATTAAAAAATGTATCCAGCGATATAGCCCCCACAGCCGGGCAAATGCCCCGTGCTTTGGGTTTGGCTTTTGCTTCTAAAGTTTTTAGAAATAATGCTGCATTAAATAAG
>JBKJSJ010000130.1:0-10083 GCA_046595965.1 Ferruginibacter sp. | reverse complement strand
TAAGTTTATAAAACCTAAACTTTCGCTTACCGATAATCTCTTTAACCGTTTATTTGGCAATGGTAAAATAGAGATAAGCCCGCAGGGAAATGTAGATATATCTGCAGGTTACCAGGGACAAAAAATTGATAATCCTACCCTGCCCGAAAGAGCCCGGAAGAACGGTGGCCTGGATATTATCATGAACGCACAGGTAAATGTAAATGCCAATATAGGCGATAAATTAAAATTCCCCATTAACTATAATACCCTTGCAAACTTCGACCTGGAGAACCAGCTAAAGCTGGATTATACCGGCAAAGATGATGAAATAGTAAAACGATTTGAAGCTGGTAATGTAAGCTTTCCATCCCGTGGCACTTTAATTCCGGGGGCACAGCAATTGTTTGGTTTAAAAACACAATTGCAGTTTGGAAAATTGTTTGTTACTACCGTATTGGCCAATCAAAAATCGCAGCGCCAGAGTGTTGACTTGCAGGGTGGGGCTGCCTCTCAGCCTTTTGAAATAAAAGCAGATGAGTATGAAGAAAACCGGCATTTTTTGGTAGGGCAGTATTTTAAGAACAAGTACAACCTGGTTATGAAAAACCTGCCCGCCGTAACCAGCCCGGTGCAAATACTTAAACTGGAAGTATGGGTTACCAACCGAAACGGTACTACTACCGAAACAAGAGATATAGTAGGTTTGATGGACCTGGGAGAAATTACCCCTTTTCAACAACCGCCTGTTATTAATGTACTCACCGGCCTGGAAATTCCATTCAATAACAGCAATGATCTTTATAGAAATGTACTGGGCAGGCCCGATGCCAGGAACCCCGCTACAGTTTATAACAACCTGGTTAGCCTTAAACTGAGCCCGGTGCAGGATTTTGAAAAAACATTTGCCCGCAAATTAGATAGTAATCAATATGTTTTTAACAGGCAGGTAGGTAGCTTATCCCTCAGCCAGCCATTGCAAACAGACGAAGTACTGGCTGTGGCTTACCAATATACTTACAATGGTAAAGTGTACCAGGTAGGAGAGTTTTCGCAGGATGTACCACCAGACAGTTCATCAGCTACACAAAAAGTGCTGTTCCTTAAATTATTAAAAGCCACATCGCAGCGCACCAGCCTGCCCATTTGGGATTTGATGCTGAAGAATGTATATACGATTGGTTATGGTGTATTAACTCCTTCCGATTTTAAACTGGATGTATTGTACCAGGAGCCTGGCCTTGGGGCTAAACGTTATGTTCCTTTTGGAAATAAAAACCAGGGTACACCTATCATTTCACTCATTAACCTCGATAGGCTCAACAGTCAACTGGATCCTCAGCCTGATGGCGTGTTTGACTACGTAGAAAATTTTACAGTAGTATCGCAATACAGTCGTGTAATATTTCCGGTACTGGAACCCTTTGGCCGTGACCTGGCCGTGCAGGTTTATAATGCTGTGCCATCCACAGCTAAGGATACATTGTATTATGCATTATACGATTCTATTAAAGCTGTGGCCCAGCAATATCCAAACTTAAACAGGTTTGTGCTCAAGGGAACTGCCAAAACATCCGGCTCTGCAGATATCAGCATTGGATACAATATTCCGGTAGGTTCTGTAACCGTTACTGCCGGCGGGCGCAGCCTGCAGGAAGGCATAGATTATGATATCAATTATGATTTGGGAACTATTAAAATAACAAACCAGGCCATCCTTAATGCAGGTTTGCCGGTGCAGGTAAATTTTGAAAACAATGCTTCCTTTGGTCTGCAGCAACGGTCTTACCTCGGATTAAGATTAGACTACATGGCAAAAAACACCGCAAGGGAACAACTCTCTTTTGGCGGTACTATTGTGCGCCTGAGCGAAAGACCCTTCTTTACAAAAGTAACTTACGGCGAAGATCCCATCCGCAATGCCATGTATGGCCTGGATATGAATTACCGCAAAGACATGCCGCGGCTTACCAAGCTGGTAGATAAGCTTCCTTTTTATGCAACTACTGCCCCTTCCAGTATAAATGTATATGCCGAAGCTGCTATGCTACAGCCGGGTCATGCTCCACAAATTGGCCGTGGCAAGGCTGGTATCGTAAATATTGATGATTTTGAAGGAACCAAATCGGGCATAGATCTGCGGTTTCCTCCTATCAGTTGGGCATTGGCTTCTACCCCGGCCGGTGCTACTGACCGTTTGGGCAATGTACTATTTCCTGAAGCCAATTCTAATAATAATATTGATTATGGTAAACAAAGAGCCAAGATAGCGTGGTACCAGATAGAACAAACGCTGCAGCAATACAAGGGGCAAAATAATCCTATTGCAGATAATGCCGCATTACTTAGTGACCCACGAACCAGGCAGGTATATCAAAAAGAAATTTTTCCGCAGCGTACTACAGGTTTTGGAGAAAGTCAGCTCATAACATTTGATATGACTTATTATCCTACAGAAAGAGGCCCGTATAATTATCAATCCAATTCATCTATTATAGCTGCCAATGGTAAGTTCCGCTTTCCTAAGAAAAACTGGGGCGGGCTAATGCGGGCAGTAGATCAAACCGATTTTGAAACCAGCAATATTGAATTTATAGAATTTTGGGTGCAGGATCCCTTTATACTGCCGCAATACAATTCAACTACCGGGGGTAAATTATATTTTAACCTGGGTAATATTTCGGAGGATATTTTAAAAGACGGCAGAAGATTTTATGAAAACGGCCTCTCCACACCCAACGCTCCCGCACCCATTGATAATACCAACTGGGGCAGAGTTCCCCGCAATCCTATCCAGGTTACCAATGCTTTTAGTAATCTGCCCGAAGACAGGCTTTTTCAGGATGTGGGTTTTGATGGCCTGAGTGATACTGCAGAAATAATAAAAAGACAAATTTACCTGGATGAACTGGCTACTAATTTCGGCACGGGCTCGCAGGCATACAGGGATGCTATCAGCGATCCTTCTGCTGATAATTACAAAAATTACCGCAATGCTTCTTTTGGTGTCAATGATGGTATCCTGGAGCGGTATAAAAATTTCAATAGTCCGCAGGGTAACTCACCAATTTCTGATGGCAGTGAGTTTTCTTCTGCTGCTACATTGTATCCCGATGCTGAAGATCTGAACAGGGATAATACCATGAATGAAACAGAAGAATATTTTCAATACATAGTAGATATTAAACCAAGCAGCGCACCGGAAATGGCCATTGGTACCAATTATATTGTTGACAAAAAAGTAGTTTCTGTAAACCTTGTAAACAGTACCACTCGCAGCGAAACCTGGTATCAGTTTAGAATACCTATTGGCAGTTACGATAAAAAAATTGGTAATATCCCCGATTTTAAATCCATCCGTTTCATCAGGATGTTTATGACCGATTTTCAAGACAGTGTTACCATGCGTTTTGGCACCCTGCAGCTTACCCGTAATATCTGGCGCAAGTTTCAATATAAAGTAGATTCTACCGGTCTTTACAGTGCTTCCACTTCTGCTCCCCTCAATGTAGGGGCAGTAAATATTGAAGAAAACGATAAGCGCACACCCCTGCCTTACCGCACACCAAGAGAAATAGAAAGAGTGCAAACACTAAGCAACAATGGAGTAAACCTGCTGCAGAACGAACAGGCCATGCAGTTGCAATTTTGCAACCTTGACCAGGGGGATGCTAAAGCTGTTTTTCAAACCTTTGCCAACAGGGATTTGCGCCAATTTAGAAAACTGTCTATGTACTTGCATGCCGAGCGTGCACAAAAAACAGATCCCGCATCTATCAGGGATAAAGACCTTACCGCAGTAATAAGAATGGGAACCGATTTTGTAAGTAACTATTACGAAATAAGAATTCCATTAATATTAACAGCACACACTGCAGGAACCTTAAATCCTGATACCGATTTGTACAACGATACCTTGTGGAATCCACGAAATTCGATGGACGTGGATCTTACCATACTTACAAAATTAAAACAACTAAGAAATTTATCCAGCACCCCATTGGGCCAGGTTTACCGCCAGTTGCAGGCCAGCGGTCAGGAATATTCGGTAATGGGTAATCCTAATTTGGGAGAAATAAAAGGAGTCTTAATAGGCGTAGAAAACAGCAAAGCTTCTGAGCCTGTTTGTGGCGAAGTGTGGGCCAATGAACTGAGGCTTTCTTCCTTGGATGAAAAAGGTGGATATGCTGCATTAGGCAGGGTAGATGTAAACCTGGCAGACCTTGGTACGGTTTCGCTTTCGGCCAATATGCATACAAAAGGTTTTGGTACCCTGGAGCAAAGAGTAAACGATCGCTACCGGGATAACTTTCTGCAGTTTGATATATCTGCCAACCTGGAACTGGGTAAACTACTGCCAAAAAACGCAGGCATGTCCATTCCCGTTTTTGCCAGCTATTCACAAACTGCCAGTTCACCAGAATACGATCCTTACGACCAGGACATTAAACTAAAAGATAAAATACGAGATGTTTCGGGCAAAGCAAAAGATTCTATCCGCAATGCAGCCATTGATCTAACATCTGTAAAAACCTTAAACTTTACCAATGTACGCAAGAATAAAACCAATGGTAAAAGCCCAAAGATCTATGATATAGAAAATGTGGATCTGAGTTATTCTTACATTAAAACAAGTGCTCATAGTCCGCTCATAGAATACAACGATGTAACCAGGCACCGGGGTGCAGTAGGCTACAACTATGCACCACAGCCCAAATACCTGGAGCCGTTTAAAAAAATGTTTAAAAAAACCAAGCATCATTGGTTTGACGTGGTAAAAGATTTTAATTTTAATTATCTGCCTTCGCAGCTTACATTCCGGGCAGATATAAGCAGGCAGTTTGGAGTAGTAAGGCCAAGAAGTATTGGCGCATCTAAATACTCCATTCCAGAAACTTATGACAAGTATCTTGTGTTTCAGAGAGATTATATTTTACGCTGGAATTTTACACGAGCGCTCCAGTTAGATTTTACAGCCACCAACAATTCCAGGGTAGATGAACCCATGGGAAGAATAGATACCAAAGAGAAAAAAGATTCTGTATGGAAAAATTTATTGAGAGGTGGAAGAAACACCCTCTATAACCAAACGGCTAATTTTTCATATACACTGCCTACCGCTAAAATTCCATTGCTCGACTGGACTACTATAAACCTGAAATACCAGGCCACTTACCGCTGGATAGGTGCATCCCGCCTGGCAGTAGAACTCGGCAATTTCCTGGAAAACGGGCAGCAAAAAGAAGCTACGGCACAATTTGATTTTACCAGGCTCTATCAAAAATCTAAATTTTTAAAACAATTAGAAACAGTAAGTAAACCAGAGGATAAAGAAAAATGGAAGAACCGCATTACAAAAGTTACAGACAGTGTAACGCTTAAAAACGGTAAAAGAGTTTTGCAGACAAAACGCATAATAGATAAAACTGCTGTGCCTTACCTGGGCACCGGCGTAAGAGTGCTTGGCAAACTACTCACCAGTTTAAAAAGCGTAAACCTTAGCCTTGCCGAAATGGCCAATACCCGCCTGCCCGGCTACACAGACAGCACACAATACCTTGGCCAGAATTTCCGGAGCATGGCACCTGGGTTTGATTTTATTTTAGGCCGCCAACCCGATACTAACTGGCTGAATAAAAAAGCAACCCAGGGGCTCATCACAAAGGATTCTAATTTCAATTACCTGTTTCAGCAAAACTTTGATCAGCGGCTTACCATAAATGCACAAATAGAACCCCTGAGAGACCTGATAATAACTTTAAACCTGAGCAAAACCTTTAATAAAAATTACAGTGAAACTTTTAAATTTATCGACACCTCTGGTGGAAGCAATAAAAGTTTTCAGCACCTGAACCCTTATGTGGGCGGAGGATTTGATGTAACCTATATTGCTTTTAAAACTTTGTTTGGCAAGTTTGATCCCAACAGGGTTTCTGCAACATTTAAAACTTTTGAAGCTAACCGTGCGATTCTATCTCAGCGGCTGGGTAAGCAAAATCCTTATACCAATAACCAGGTGGGTGCCGATGGATATTATTATGGCTATGGTAAATATGCAGTGGATGTACTCATTCCTTCCTTTATTGCAGCATACACCGGCCAGAGTCCCGAGAATGTTTCGCTTATTAAACAAAACAACCGCAATATTAAATCCAATCCATTCCGTTCTATTCTGCCTAAACCTAACTGGAAAATAGATTACAACGGGCTTACCAGGGTAAAGGGACTGGATAAAATATTTACCAACTTCACCCTCAGTCATGGCTACAATGGCAACCTGAGTATGAATGGGTTTACATCGGCATTACTGTACCAGGATGTTTCCAGGTTTGGTTATCCATCTTTTTTTGATACAGTTTCTCACAACTTTGTGCCTTTTTTCCTGGTGCCCAATGTTACCATCAACGAACAGTTTTCTCCATTAATTGGGTTTGATATGATGTTTGTGAACCAGCTCCAGGCCAAGTTTGAATATACCAAAACAAGAGCCCTGAGCCTGAGCCTGTACGACTTTCAGTTGAGTGAAGTGCGTAGCACCGAATTTATTATTGGTGCAGGTTACCGCAAGCGTGGGCTAAAATTACTGGCCGGCCTTAAGCTGCCTAAGTTCCTGGATAAAGATGGAAAAGGAACACTGGATAATGAAATTAATTTCCGCCTCGATTTCCGTATCAGGGATAATGTAACTGCCAACAGCAGGCTGGACCAGGATAATAATTTTGCCACTGGTGGAAGCAAGGAAGTAACCATTACTCCTACCATTGATTATTTTTTAAACAACAGGATAAATCTTAAACTTTATTATGACCGCAGAAAAGTAACGCCGTATATTTCCTCCAGTGCGCCTACTACCAACACAAGGGCGGGAGTGCAGGTGAGGATATCGCTGTCGCAGTAAAATAAAAAATTCAACACAGAATAAATTATTTATACTAAGCTCATTTTTAAAAATTATTTAACTCATAAAATAAATCAAAGCCTCCGTATGGGGGCTTTGATATTGGAAAGAGGAAAAAAATTTACAGAAATTTTTTTCTTTCATACTACTGCAATATTATAAACGCAATCAATTTTATTTTTTTATTATACTAATACCATTTTTATTTATAGCAGTCCAAGGACTACTAGTAAATCTTAGAAGGTATTATGCCGATAGCAAAAAGCATTGGACTCCTAAATACCGGTATAATCGGTATAACTGAATGATCCACGACATTCGGTGGCACAGGCATAACAATGCCAAATAGCATCACTTCAAACAGCCCCAAAAAAAATCCCACCTCATAAAGAGATGGGATTTCACTATCCATTAATTAATTATCAATTATCCATATCCGGAACGTCGTTCAGCCGGGTGGGTGTTAAAGAATTATCCATTAAGTCACCGCTTTATTCACCAGCGTAGCCGCTTCACTCAGCAAAATAGCACTCTGCACCTTCAGCCCGCTTTCGTCAATCAGTTGTTTGGCCACATCAGCATTGGTGCCCTGCAGGCGCACAATTATGGGGATCTGAATATTGCCGATGCTGTTGTAGGCATCTATAACGCCCTGCGCTACCCGGTCGCAGCGCACAATGCCACCAAAAATATTAATGAGGATGGCTTTTACTTTGGGGTCTTTTAAGATGATGCGGAAACCGGCTTCCACTGTTTGAGCATTGGCAGTGCCGCCTACATCTAAAAAGTTGGCAGGTTCACCACCGCTTAATTTTATCATATCCATGGTAGCCATGGCCAGGCCTGCACCATTTACCATGCAACCCACATTGCCATCTAATTTTACAAAATTCAAATTAAATCTGCCTGCTTCCACTTCTGTAGGATCTTCTTCGGTGATGTCTCTCAGTGCTGCCACATCAGGGTGACGCATCAATGCATTATCATCTACATTCATTTTACAATCTACCGCAATAATTTTTTCATCACTGGTTTTAAACAGTGGATTAATTTCCAGCATGCCACAATCGAGGCTTACATAAGCATTGTATAAATTGGTTACAAATTTTACGCAGTGCTTCATTGCCTCGCCCCTAAGGCCGAGGTTAAAAGCAATTTTGCGTGCCTGGAAAGCCTGCAGCAATCCTCCGGGATGAATCCACTCTTTAAATATTTTTTCGGGAGTATTGTGTGCTACCTCTTCAATGTTCATACCGCCTTCGGTGCTGTACATAATTACATTTTGTCCCTTGGTTCTGTCTAATAAAATAGAGAGATAAAATTCTTTAACCGGGTTGGGCCCTTCATAATAAACATCCTGTGCCACCAAAACTTTGTTCACCATTTTACCTGCGGGCCCGGTTTGAATAGTTACCAATGTGCCACCTAATAAATTGCTGGCTATTCTTACTACATCTTCTGCATTTTTGCCCACAGCTACCCCACGCTGATCTTTACCAATAATGGTGCCCTTGCCACGCCCGCCTGCATGTATCTGCGCCTTCACAACTGCAAACTTGCTTCCGTATTGAGTATGTATTTGTCTGTAAGCTTCTTCGGCCTGGCCGGGAGTATTGCAGGCTACCCCTTCCTGCACAGGTACGTTAAATTTTTTCAGCAGCTCTTTGGCCTGGTATTCATGGAGATTCATAATGTAAAAATTTTGGCGAAGATAGTCAATAGTCAATAGTCAATTGTAAAGTCAATGGGGATTTTCAGGAAGATGTGCCACAAAAAAATTGCTTAGATCTATTTCTTGCAATAACATAAAAATTTAATCTTATAAATCAATTGCTCAATAAGCGAAATCCTTTAATCACATAAATCAGCGAACCTTCAGCGAAATCTTTTTAATCCTTTAAATCAGCGATTCAATTCCCTTACTTTTGTACGTTTAAACAAAGAACCGCAAACACATGATGACAAAAATTAAAGAAGCTGCCGACTACATAAAAAGCATTATTACAACTGTGCCACAGGCTGGCATTGTACTGGGGAGTGGCCTTGGAAGTTTTACAAAGGAACTTAACATTGAAAAAGAAATTCCTTATGGCAACATTCCTCATTTTCCGGTGAGTACTGTAGCGGGGCATAGCGGCAAATTAATTTTTGGAGAATTAAGCGGAAAAAATGTGGTGGTAATGGCTGGCCGTTTTCATTTTTATGAAGGTTACCAGGCATCGGAAGTAGTATTTCCAATAAGGGTTATGAAGATGCTGGGCATACAGCAACTGATGCTGAGCAATGCGGCAGGTGGTATTAACCCCGGTTTTAAAGTGGGCGACCTTATGATTATTTCAGATCATATCAGCCAGTTTCTGCAAAATCCATTGATAGGAAAAAATCTGGAAGAACTGGGTACCCGTTTTCCGGATATGACTGAACCCTACAGCAAAGCACTGATAACAAAAGCAAAAAATATTTCGCAGGCGGCCGGCTACGATATTAAATCGGGCGTTTATATTGGAGTAACCGGCCCTACTTTTGAAACAAAGGCAGAATATAAAATGGTGCATTTGCTCGGTGCCGATGCAGTAGGGATGAGCACCGTGCAGGAAGCCATTGCTGCAGTACACATGGGCCTGCCCGTTTTTGCCATAAGTGTAATTACTGATATTGGTATTAGGGAAGAAGAAAATGTGATAACCCACGAAGAAGTATTGCAGGCCGCTAAAGAAGCCGAGCCAAAACTTACACATATTTTTAAAGAAATGGTAGCACAGTTATAATTGCAGCATGAAAAAAATATTTTTTTCAATATTGTTTCTTGTTGCAGTGGTATTTGTTTATGGCCAGGCAGATGTATTAAACCGCATTGGAAAAGTTGGTGGCCGTTCCGGCGGCCAGAGGCAAAATACAGGTTCAAAAGATTCCTCAGGTTTTCAGCAAAGAGATGATGCCAAAGATTCTATTACCATTAGTTTCCGCTACCTGGATGCCATCCGCCGGTATACATTAGATTCTTCTGTAAATAATATTGATAAATATTTTTCGGTGCCCGTCGCTTACCAGTACCTGGGCAATAATGGTGCTGCTGCTTTTCCATTAATTTTTGCACCCAATGCCAAAGCCGGATGGGATGCAGGTTTTCATGCCTATGATGTATATCGTTTTACGCTGGAAGAAACTAAGTTTTATAAAACAACCCGTCCATTTTCTTTATTGGG
>JBKJSJ010000101.1:0-3542 GCA_046595965.1 Ferruginibacter sp. | reverse complement strand
CAGAAAAGCTAAAAGTTAATGATGTTGTTGCAACTAAAATAATTAACCGTTTCATGTTTAATTTTTTAAAAGTAAAATAATGAGGAAACTGGATTTTACGAAGCGGTTAATGAGGTGAGTATAAAACTAAGAGAAATACTTTTTAAATCATAGTGATTTTTAAAATCGAGTAGGAAGTAAGGGATTATTTCCCTTACTGTCCTCTCACACCACCGTACGTGCCGTTCGGCATACGGCGGTTTGTTAGAATAATGAGGTCTGCAATTGGGTTCGATTATGATATTGTTGGTAAAACCCTGAGTAACCTTGCTGGCGCCAATAAGTATTATTTAATGCTCTGCACAGGATTGGACTATGTGCTACACGGCAAAAGCCCTTTACTGCTGTTGCTCCATTGATATGCTTTTGGTTTGTTGATGCCTAATTGTAAAAGATTTCTTCGGCGTGCTTTGGGGCGTTTCCACTCTTTCCACTTGCATATTCGCAATCTCGTTCTTATCCCTTCATCTAATTTTTCCATCACCGATTTTGCTTTGGCTATTACAAAATAGTTTACCCATCCTACCACTACTTGTTTCAGTTGGCTTACCTTTTCTTTTGTTGATTTGCCATTGCTTCTTTGGGTAATCATTTTGCATTTCGCTTTTATGCGTTCAATAGATTTTTCTGCTATTCGTATTTCCCATTTTCCTTTGTATTTGTAAAATGAAAACCCTAATAGTGTACTTTCTGTAGGATAACTAACCTTTGTCTTTGCCGCATTTACTTTTAGTTTTAGCTTCGTTTCTATGTACGCTGTAATGCTTAGCATAACTCTGTTTGCAGCCTTTTTACTGTTTACATAAATACTACAATCATCTGCATACCGAACGTAACTAAGTCCTCTTTGCTCTAATTCTTTATCCAACTCATCTAACACAATGTTGGATAACAATGGGCTTAATGGACTGCCTTGCGGTGTTCCTTCTTGACGCTGACTTATCATACCTTCTTCCATCATTCCTGACCGTAAATAAAGGCGGATTAATTTATGTGTACGGCTGTCATTTATCATTCGGCTCAAGGCACTCATAAGCCTGTCATGATTTACCGTATCGAAGAACTTCTCTAAATCAAGTTCTATTACTCTTGTCTTACCGCTTTGTAAATATTGCTGTGCTTTCAGCACCGCTTGATGTGCATTGCGATGAGGACGGAAGCCGTAACTGTTTGGAGAAAATTGTTGCTCGTACTTTGGACTTAACCATTGGGCAATGGCTTGTTGTAACAGTCGGTCTTTTACCGTGGGTATTCCTAACATTCTTGTACCGCCTTGTGCCTTTGGTATGAGTACTTTTCGCACAGGACTTGGTTGGTAAGTGCCTTCCAAAATTTCTTGCTTTAGTACTTGGTAGTGGTGAGTGAGGTAGTCACGAAGTTCATCGGTCTGCATACCGTCCACTCCACCACTTCCCTTATTGCTTATGACCGCTTTAAGGGCTTTTTCCAAGTTTCTTATGTCTAAAATTTCTTCTAACATGTTACCCGTTTTCTTTTCTTTGCAGGGCTGCTGTTTTACTGTCTCTGTGCTCTACTCAACTCCTCTTACTTTTTATTTTCGGGTACTGCCCTATCATCAAGCAAGTAGTGCTCTTAAATGTTTCGGTTGATTAATCGCTTCGCTCAAAAACATTGTAATACTTTCACCTTATTCTAACATTCAGTCCTTCTTGTTTGGGTGAGGCCTCCTACTTTTTTTTCGGCTCGTATCCACAATACTATGACCTCTGCTGACTACTGATAATACCTTACCTGCATTGTCTTGTGGACTTTGAAGATAGTTGCATCTTTTACACTCGCTCGTATAGCCGACTGCATATCATCAGTTCTCTCAGGGTAAGCTCATTAGCTTTCTATTCATGTCCCCTCTAAATTTACGCCGCAATTTTCCGTGTAGTGTAGGGCTTTTGCTTCTTATGCAGCATCACCCAAAATGCAACGCCTTGTATTTAGTTTCTGTTCGTAAGGGCGAATATTTGCCGCCTGCTTCTTTCAGATTCGTAGTCGCCCACGACACCCTTGCAATTGGCTAACGATAAGCACTACAACTCTCGTTCGGGACTTGCACCCTATAGCTAATGAACATGCCTGACACACATAAAAAGAGGCTACCATAATAGTAGCCTCTTTTATAACAATTGAAATTGGTTGTGTTAGTTAGGATAAATCACCTTGCCGGTAACCATTTCCTTACCAATTCTTAATTGATAAACCATTGTTTTACGGCTCGCTAACGGAACATCATAAATCAAGGTTTTAACAGCATCTTTTTCAATAAAGCCCTGGAAAAGTGTAGTCACTTTTTCACCCAAAAGGCCATAAAGATCAAATGTTGCAGTACCAGAAACTGTTGACTTAATTGTGAAAACAACTTTGTCTGTAAAAGGATTTGGATGAGCGGAAACCTGAACAGCAGAATTTTGACTAACGCCTATTGTACCAGTAAAACCAGCTCCAGCGTATGGAATTGTTCTTACAAGGAAACGGCATTCATCAAAGGCGTTGTTAATTACATCTACCGCATCCGCTACTGCGCTGATACTTACGGATGTATTTACACCACCCAATACATCATTTGCTAACTTGAATAAACCTGCAATGGTATTTGAATAACCATTAACCGGATTAGCCAGGTAAACTACAACACTGTGTGGCAGACCGAATTTCATTTCGGGTCCTACCGGTACACCTGCGTTTAGATCACAACTTGATGATGCACGGGTTACCAAAGTATCCGCTATTGCAATATTTCCAAGAATGGTTGTTGTAGTGAGATTAAGGTTAAAGAACAAGGTCATTGTTTGTGCAAACAAAGTATTCTTGATCTTACCATTGTTGTTTCCTCCAACTTGAAGCGGAACAACGCCCCATGATGCTACATTACTATATGTTGCACCGCCTACTCTTACTCCAAATACCTGAGATCCTCCGCCACCTGGCAGCATATTAAATACGCTGGCTGCATCGCTGTAGTTTAATCTGAAATAGCGATTGTTGGCAACGCTACCAAAATTGTAGAAGCCACCAGCATTTGTAATTGCTGCCTGTATTTGTAGTAATGAAACTGATGTAGTACCATTTCCATTACAATGGTTTCCACCTGGATTACCATAAGCACCTTGTGTGAACGTACAAGTTTTACAGCAAGGAACCGTAATGGTTTGTGTAAAGCTTGATGTGTTTCCACAATTGTCTCTAACTATCCAGATTCTTACATACACTGCGGGACAGGTTGTTTGTTGCTGGTTAGGACTGATGACTGATGATACAAGTGTAACGGTTCCACAATTGTCTGTGTAAGTTGGAGCAACCCATGGTAGATTACCAAAAGTAGCAGTACATAAAGCTTCAATTGCAGTAGGTGGATTATTGGTACGTGTTGGAGCTACCAGGTCTCTGGTATAAGACACAGTTTGAGTAGCTGTTTGTGTGTTGCCACAGTTATCAGTTACTGTCCATGTTTTTGTTTTAGAGAAAGTACATCCCTCACCTCTTTCGTCTCC
>JBKJSJ010000080.1:0-7475 GCA_046595965.1 Ferruginibacter sp. | reverse complement strand
AATATTTTCCATCTTACCGGGATATTCCAACTCCAAGCTGTTAAAAATGTTATTTACCAGGATTATTTCATCCATTGCAGATGTTTATATCAGCTTAGTATCCACTTATAGATTAATCTTCATTTGTTAATTTTTGGATTTACTCCTGTGTAAAATTAATGCGTTTTCATATGAGTAGTAGTATTTCTACACAATAAACTTTTTAAAAGGCTTAACAGTTTACATTTTTCTTAAAGTCCATAAAAAGGTACATTTGCACTCTAATTGTACCCGTTGAACAATTTACAAAAACATCGCATATAAGTACAACATCTACACTAAATAATCGTTTTCTTTTTTTAATTGATTTAATAATTAATAGTATGAAGAAATTCAAGCTTAGTGGATTTTATTTGTCTTCTGTAATTGCAGTGTTTTCTATGTTGCATTTTTCATTTGCTTTTTCTAATCACAACAGCGCAGGTAATTCAGTACCTGTAGTTTCAAAATCTACCGAAAATATAGTACTGAAGGAAACCACTGCTTCTGTATTGGAGATGATCTACGACAGCCTGCAGTTAAACGGGCTCGGTTTATCACAGCAGGCATTTGACTATGCTGTAAAAGGATATGAAACCCTTAAAAAACAGGGAAAGCTCCGCAATGAAAATATACTATCCATTATAGATTTTACAAAACCATCCTCTCAAAAGAGATTATTTGTGCTGGACGTTAACAGTTTTAAAATTTTGTTTAACACTTATGTAGCACACGGACGCAATACCGGAGAAGCGTATGCCAGTAAATTTTCTAATAAACTTGATAGCTACCAGAGCAGCCTGGGCTTTTATCTTACCGAAGGAACCTACAATGGTAAAAACGGGTTTTCTATGCAACTGGAAGGAATGGAATATGGTATAAATAACCGGGCAGAAGAAAGAGCAATAGTAATGCATGGTGCTGCGTATGTAAGCGAAGGTTTCATTAAAAGCCGTGGTTACATTGGTCGCAGTCATGGTTGCCCGGCACTGCCAGAAAAACTAAACAAACCCATCATTGAAAAAATAAAAAATGGTTCCTGTTTATTTATCTACAGCAATGATAAAAACTATCTACAGCAATCTAAAATATTAAATAGCTGATTTTCTAAGTTCTTAAGTAAAGACCGTTCCTCCCATCGATTTTATCCTGGGAGGATTTTTTTACCTGCTGCCTGCGCATGGGTTAAGCAGGATTTTAATACCTTCACTTAAATTATTTTACTAATGAATTTAAGGGAACAGTTAAAAGGGACAGGAGTGGCGGTAATAACGCCTTTTACAAATGATAACTTAATTGATTTTGATGCATTGGCAAAGCTGCTGGATTTTCAAATCATTAATGGTGTAAACTATATTGTTACTATGGGCACTACCGGCGAAACTCCGGTGCTGAGTAAAGAAGAAAAAAAAGCCATTATAGAATTTACCTATAAACATATTAATAACCGGGTGCCTGTAGTAGTAGGTGTGGGCGGAAACTGCACGCAGGATGTGATAGACGATCTTAATTATTTTCCTTTGGATAATGCAGTGGCTGTGTTAAGCGCCAGCCCTTATTACAATAAGCCATCACAGGAGGGTATTTTTCAGCACTACAAAGCCATGGCTGCAGCTTCTTCCAGGCCCATTATTTTATACAACGTACCCGGCCGAACCGGCAGAAATATGACTGCCCATACTACCCTGAGGCTTGCAACGGAGGTAGAAAATATTGCAGGCATAAAAGAAGCCGGCGGCGATATGATTCAATGCATGCAAATATTAAAAGACAGGCCCCAAAATTTTTTAGTAGTAAGTGGCGATGATGCCATTGCGCTGCCACAAATGGCCTGCGGTATGGATGGTGTCATTAGCGTGGCAGCCAACTGTTTTCCAAAAGAATTTTCTGCACTGGTAAACCATTGCCTGCGAAATGAATTTCCTTTAGCAAAAAAAATAAATGACCGCCTCATGCCTGCTTATGAACTGTTGTTTGAAGAAAATAACCCTGCAGGTGCCAAAGCATTTTTGGCAGAAATGAATATCATAAAAAATATAGTGCGGCTGCCGGTAGTAACATTGAGCGGAGAACTGCATCAGCAGGTAAAAACTTATCTTAATTCTCATAGTTGAAAAAAACAAAACACTTTTTCTGCCTGCATTTTTATTGCTTACTGGCAGGGTTACTTTCTTTACAATTGCATGCTGCTGCCCAGTACACACTACGGCTGCAGTTAAGTTCATTGCCCCAGAAATATAATGCCGACAGCATTTTTGTTGCCGGCAATTTTAATGACTGGAACCCCAGGAATAAAAATTTTCTTCTCAAAAAAAGCAAAGGAAAATGGGAATTGGTTTTACAGAATCTTGCACCTGCTGTGTATGAATTTAAATTTACCAGGGGTAGTTGGAGCAAAGCAGCTACCAGTAGATCTGGGGCAGCTATTCCCAACGAAATAGTAAAACTTTCATCAGACAGCACACTTGTTTTTTTGGTAGATGCTTGGCAGGATGATTTTGATGCTGTAGAAAAAAAGCATACTGCATCTAAAAATGTGCAGGTGATTGATACCAGTTTTTTTATACCACAGCTAAACCGCAGCAGGCTTATCTCCATTTATTTACCCGCCTCTTATTTGGCCACTAAAAAACAGTACCCTGTCCTTTATATGCACGACGGTCAGAATATTTTTGATGAATTTTCTTCCGGATATGGGGAATGGGGAGTAGATGAAGCTTTAGATACACTTACGGCAAAAGGGCAGCCAGAGTGCATAGTAGTGGCAATAGATAACGGGCCACAAAGACTAAATGAATACAATCCCTTTGATAATGATAAATTTGGAAAAGGGGAAGGCAAAGAATATGCAGCATTTTTAGTACATACACTCAAACCCTTTATAGATAAGCATTACAGAACCCATAAAGACAAAGAACATACTATAATAGCTGGCAGTTCTATGGGTGGCCTTATATCTTATTATACAATGCTGGCGTATCCCGGTGTTTTTGGGAAAGCAGGCGTTTTTTCTCCTGCGTTCTGGACGGCTCCCGGCCTGCTACCTTACACGGACTCCATTGCGCCTAAACTAAATGGTAAATTATTTTTTTATATAGGTGGCCTGGAAGGTGACCGGTATGCTGAAGATATGTACCAGCTAATGCAGCACCTGGGTACGCAGTCTGCTGCGCTCATTTACGGGGTAACCGATCCCGGTGGAAGACACAATGAAGCCGCCTGGCGAAAATGGTTTCCTGAATTTTATAAATTTATGATGGCAGACTGGTCTAATTACGTAATTCCTTTAAAGGATTAAATTCTGTAACAAATACCTTCCAATGCAAGTTCTGTGTTGGGGAAAACAGCGCTGGTTTCTGCAAGAAAATCGTCTAAAGATTCGTACTTGGATGAAAAATGACCAATCAGTAATTTTTTTGCTTTGGCTTTTATGGCAATGGTTGCGGCCTGTACTGTTGTGGAGTGAAAACGGGCAGCAGCTCTTTCTTCCAGGTCTTTTAAATAAGTAGTTTCATGATACAGCAAATCTACTCCCTGCACTTTATCGGCCAGGGTTTCATCAAATATAGTATCTGCACAGTAAGCATAGGATTTGGCAGGAGAAGCCGCCCTGGTTACTTCTTCGTTGGGTATAATGGTGCCTTTTTTATTAGTATAATCTGCACCTTTCTGCAGTGCCTCGTAATAAGCCGCAGGTATTTCATAAGCTTTTACTCTCTCGGGATCAATATGCCTGGGATTTTTTTTCTCCCTGAATAAAAAGCCCCAGCAGTCTATACGGTGTTTTACTTTAAAACATTCTACAGTTATATGTTTATCACTGGCAATTATACATTCATCGCCCAGGGCATGAAAAACTAATTCGTATTGGAGCTTTGCTGCTGCTGCCTGAAGTTGCAGATCTAAGATAATTTTTAATGGAGCTGGTGCATGCAGGTGCAGCACGGTGCTGCGGCCTAATAGTCCCATACTGGTGAGCAATCCTATCAATCCAAAATAATGATCGCCATGCAGGTGCGAAATAAAGATGCGGTTTATTTTGCTGCGTTTTACTTTGTAAATGTTTAGCTGATGTTGGGTTCCTTCCCCGCAATCTATCAGGTAAGATTCGTCTTGGGTTTGCAAAATCTGGGCAGTGGGGTTTCTTCCATAGGCAGGTATGGCAGAGTTGTTTCCTAGTATGGTTAGTGCCAGCAAGTATAAATTTTTAGGTGGTATAATTACCCGGTTAGACGCTTTTCTGTGATAATTAGCTGCTTACGTGTAAATTTCAGTCTTCATCAAAATCTCCCAGCAGTTCTCTTTCTACTTCTTCCATTTGCACTATATCCCAGGCTTCCGATTCTGTGGGAGTAATGTTCATCAGTTCCAGCAACTCCAACTGTTCCAGTTGTTCTTCTATCATTCCATTTATTTCGCAAATTACAAAAGAGGCATTGTTTTCATAAAATTGCTGTTGAAGGGTGGCAATTTTTTCTGCCAGCTCAGGGCTTAATATTGCCAACTCTTTAAGGTTTAGTACCAGGTGCGGAATATTTTTATTAAGATAACTCAGCAGCAGTTGCAACAGTTCTTCTGTCATATTAGCAGGTATTTCCTTTTCTACCGGTGTTATAACGCTGAATTTTTCTTTGGTATCTATTTTGACATTCATTAAGTAGAATTTAGTTGGGAAGCTGTAAATTAAAGCAATTTTTGAATGAGTCATTTTTTAAAACAATTACTCAGGTAAAATCTTTTTTAAAATGACTGGGATGATATATAATTTCTATTTCATGTTTCAACTTTTCAACATATCAACATTTGTTATTTTAAACAAACTAATACAGGTAAATAATCGTTATTATTGTATCAATTAAAACTAAAAGAATGGATAACAATTTTTCCACCCAGGTAAAAGAGATTATATCATACAGCAGGGAAGAAGCACTAAGGTTAGGGAATGATTTTATTGGTACCGAACACTTGGTGTTGGGGCTGATAAGAGATGGAGAAAATACTGCTATAAAAATTCTTAAATCGCTAAGCGTAGATCTGTATGAGCTGCGCAAAGAAATAGAGCTGGCCGTAAAAGATAAGACCGGTAAAAATATTGCCAACATTAATTCGCTGCCACTTACCAAGCAGGCAGAAAAAGTAATCCGCATTACTGTACTGGAAGCAAAAGCATTAAAAAGTACAACGGTAGAAAGTGAGCACCTGATGCTCTCTATTTTAAAAAATAAAGAAAATATTGCTACGCAAATATTAGAACAGTTTGGGTTGGATTATGATGCATTTAAAAATGAACTTGGTTTTGTAACCAGTACACCTCCACCACAGGCAGAGTACAATGATGATGATGAATTTGATGAAGAAAGAAAACAATACGGACAGCAACGTCCTGCCAAGCCTGGAGCTACCAATCAACCAAAAACAAAAACACCCGTACTGGATAATTTTGGAAGAGACATCACCCGCCTTGCAGAAAATGGTTCCTTAGATCCTATTGTGGGAAGAGAAACAGAAATAGAAAGAGTATCGCAAATTTTATCCCGACGTAAAAAAAATAATCCCATTTTAATAGGCGAGCCGGGTGTGGGTAAAACTGCCATTGTAGAAGGGCTGGCACTGCGTATTGTGCAAAGAAAAGTTTCCAGGATATTGTTTGATAAAAGAGTGGTGAGCTTAGATCTTGCTGCACTGGTTGCCGGCACCAAATACCGTGGCCAGTTTGAGGAACGCATGAAAGCCATTATGAATGAGCTGGAAAAAAACAGGGATGTTATTTTATTTATTGATGAAATACACACCATTGTGGGCGCTGGTGGTGCAAGTGGTTCACTGGATGCTTCCAATATTTTTAAACCTGCCCTTGCCCGTGGAGAGTTGCAGTGCATTGGCGCATCTACGCTGGATGAATACCGCATGCATATAGAAAAAGATGGAGCATTAGACAGGCGTTTTCAAAAGGTACTGATAGAGCAACCCTCTGTAGAGGAAGCCATAGAAATTCTAAACAATATTAAAAGTAAATACGAAGATTATCATAATGTAACCTATAGCCAGGAAGCCATAGAAGCGTGCGTAAAACTGAGCGACCGTTACATGACCGATCGTTTATTGCCCGATAAAGCCATTGATGTTTTAGACGAAGTAGGTGCAAGAAAGCATATTAAAAATATTAATGTGCCCGAAAACATTATTGACCTGGAGAAAAAAATAGAAGACATAAAGCTTGAAAAAAATAAGGTAGTAAAGAGCCAGAAATTTGAAGAAGCAGCCAGCCTGCGTGACACAGAAAAACGCCTGCAGGAAGATTTGGAAAAAGCCAAGAATGATTGGGAAGAAGAAAGCAAGAACAAACGTTTCCCGATAGAAGAAGAAGATATTGCAGAAGTGGTTTGTATGATGACGGGTATTCCCGTAAAAAGAATGGTGCAGGCCGAAACAGATAAGCTCCGCCGCATGGCCGACGATCTTAAAGGTGCAGTGGTAGGCCAGGAAGATGCTATCAGCAAAGTGGTAAAAGCCATTCAGCGAAACAGGGTAGGATTAAAAGATCCTAAAAAACCCATCGGTACATTTATATTTTTGGGTCCTACGGGTGTGGGTAAAACAGAACTGGCTCGTTCCTTAGCCCGGCAAATGTTTGATAGCGAAGATTCTTTGATAAGAATAGACATGAGTGAATACATGGAAAAATTTACAGTAAGCCGTTTGATAGGAGCACCTCCGGGCTATGTGGGTTACGAAGAAGGCGGGCAGCTTACCGAAAAGGTTAGACGCAAACCATACAGTGTGATTTTACTGGATGAAATAGAAAAAGCACACCCGGATATTTACAACATCCTGCTGCAGGTGCTCGATGACGGGCAGCTTACAGATGGCCTTGGCAGAAAAGTAGATTTTAAGAATACCATGATCATCATGACATCAAATATTGGTGCAAGGCAACTAAAGGATTTTGGAGATGGAGTAGGGTTTGCCACTGCCAACCGTATGGAAAATTCTGATGAAAATAATAAAGCCATTATTGAAAAAGCACTGAAGCGCACTTTTAGCCCGGAATTTTTAAACAGGATAGATGATATTGTAATCTTTAATTCGCTGAGCAAAGAAAATATCTTTGAAATTATTGATATACTTATGAAGGGAGTAATGGTAAGATTAACCAATCTTGGTTTTACCCTGGAACTGGAAGCCGATGCAAAAGATTTTATTGCAGAAAAAGGATACGACAGCCAGTTTGGCGCAAGGCCACTGCACAGAGCCATACAAAAATACCTGGAAGATCCGCTGGCAGAAGAGATACTGAACATGAATATAAAAGCGGGCGATACAATGATAGCAGAGCTGGATAAAGAAGCACAGAAAATTCTCTTTAAAGTAAAAGAAGAGCCTAAGAAAAAAGAAAAAAAATCAGAAGCATAATTTTAAACTAATAATTTATCTGATACCCGTTTGCTTTTTGCAGG